>JACAAY010000117.1 GCA_013377095.1 Desulfuromonadales bacterium | reverse complement strand
ATTCAAAACCTTGGTCAAGCATTGCAATCAGGAGATCTCTCCGGAGCTCAGCAGGCTTTTGCCAAAATGCAACAGGGTATGAAGGGAGCAGGAAAGGAGCATGGCCATCACCACCACCGCCAGACCTCGGGAACAGCGCAGGATACAAACCAGACCAGCCAGGTGAATCAATCTACCTATAATAATCAGGGATCAATTCAAGATAGCGGATCCAGCAAGATTAGTGATAGCGGAACGACATTAGCAACAACCGCAACTGTCGACATTTTGTCATAGCCTCACTGTTTCTGAAAATTTTACTGCGAAAAATCCCCCGAGACATTTTCGGGGGATTTTTCGTGGAAGTTGGCATTGAACAAGCAACCTACTGTTTCTATTGAAAATATGTATAGAAAAAAGGAGCGTACACATATTAGAGTATAGTAGATACGTATCGCGCAATGAGTACACGTCCGAATATCGCCCGATAAAGGAGGTTGGTTTTTTTATGATACGAAAACAGATCGTTTCAAGTTGTATGGTTCTCGTGACTATCCTCACGTTCTGCCAACTATGTTATGCCGCTCTTGGAGGTAATTCGGATACGATCGTCTCAGATCGCAAGTCGCTCCAGGCAGTGCGTCACGCCACAACGTCCAATAAAGGATATACGGTAGAAGAGGTCGTGTCCGACGCAACAACTGTGAGGGAATATGTCTCATCATCCGGGATTGTCTTTGGCATCGCCTGGAATGGTTACGTCCATCCCGACCTCACACAACTCCTCGGTTCATATTGGAATGAATACTCTGCTGCCCAGCAAAAGATTGCGCGCAAATTCGGACGTAAACACCAGCAGCTTGCAACTGATAATATTGTTATTGAAAAATGGGGACACATGCGGAATCTGAAGGGGCGGGCCTATGTACCGGGTTTGGTCCCCGCGGGGGTAAGCATCGATGAGATCAAATAGGCTCTTCATTATGTTATTGTTGCTCGCCGTGATTTCCGGCTGCGGCGGTGGCGGTGGAAGTGGCGGTTCAACGCCAAGGAAGCTTGTCTCCATTACCATAAATCCTGCAAGTCCGAGCATCGCTGCGGGGACGGTTCAGCAATTCAGCGCCACAGGAACTTTTTCGGATAGTACAACCCAGGATTTGACAGCAGCGGCGACCTGGACGTCGTCGAATTCCCAGGTGGCGGCGATAAACGTTACCGGGCGCGCCACGACCATAACAACAGGTACAACCACGATCTCCGCTTCATGGGGAGGAATCTCTGGTACGACACCCCTTATAGTCACATCGGCAACTCTGGTGTCGCTGGCAATTCAGCCAACAAATCCGAGCATTGCCGTGGGGACGACCCAACAATTCAGCGTGAACGGAACCTTCTCGGATAACACAATTCAGGATTTAACAACGTTAGCAACATGGAGTTCGTCGAACACATCCGTGGCAACAGTAAGTAATACCTCCGGCAGCACCGGCAGGGCCAGCACAGTCGCCGCTGGTACAACCACTATTACGGCCACCGTTCCAGCTACCCTGCCGATCACCGGGAACATTTCGGGTTCAACCATCCTGACGGTGGCGGGGAGTGGTAGCAGTCAGGCCAATGTGCTTCCCATAACAGTGAATGGATCGCTCTGTTCAAGCGGATCTTACCCCAACAAGCCTTGCGTAAGCGTTACGGTCTGCACTCCGGGCACCTCAACCTGCCAGGTGATCACAGACATTCTGTTGGATACCGGAAGTTACGGGTTGCGTATCTTCAAGCAAGCACTGAATGTTTCTCTGCCCCAAGTTACGGCTGCTTCAGGATCACTGACCGAGTGTGTCCAGTTCGGCGATGGTTCTTCGGACTGGGGGCCAGTCCAGATGGCAGGTGTTATCCTGGGAAATGAACCTGCCATCCAGGTTCCGATTCAGGTCATTGACTCAACATTTGGTACCCGCTCCAGAACATGCCAAAATGCCGACGTAAGTCCCGCAGCAGCCGGATTCAACGGGATCCTGGGGGTTGGGCTCCTTCCACAGGATTGTGGGGCACTGTGCGTATCCAGTGCGAACAACGGTATCTATTCCGCCTGTACTGGAACAAGTTGCAGTGGGACGATAGTCCCTCTCTCCAGTCAGGTACAGAATCCGGTAGCGCTTCTACCCCAGGATAACAACGGCGTGCTGGTTCAATTGCCGAGTGTCCCCTTGGGCGGGTTGACTTCTCTAAACGGTAGTCTCGTTCTGGGAATTGGAACCCAGCCCAACAATACGCTTGCCTCGGTGACGGTGTACCCAACCAACTCGGTGGGGGAATTCACTACAACCTTCAATGGAGTAACCAATAACTCCAGTTTCATAGACAGCGGTTCGAATGGTTTGTTTTTTACTTCCAACCTCTTGCCCAGCTGTCCAGCTCCCAATACCGGTTTTTACTGTCCCTCGGCAACGACCAGCTTTGCGGCCACCAACACCGGGGCATTCGGCTCTCCGATTGGCACGGTGCCATTTCAGATTGGTAACTTAAACAGTCTCATCATTACCGGCAATAATGTCTTCGCTGACATTGGGGGGAACGGCATTGGCGGGTTCGACTGGGGGCTTCCCTTCTTTTTCGGTCGGAATGTTTTTATAGGTATCAAAGGTGCGAATTCAATCCTGGGCAGTGGCCCTTTTTGGGCATATTGATGTGGCTTGTAATTGCAAAATAAGCTGTTCGGGTGCAGTCGGCTTGGCCGACCGCGCCCGAAACGCCCCAAAGGGTTTCAGTTGCGAGAAAATAGTCAATAAAGAAGGAATATCATGCGCCATATGAAATGGATTCCATTAAACCCTAAAATTTGCTTGTACCTTGCCAGTTTCATAGTTTTTGCTACTGGATTGGCGATTTCAATCTCTGTGTATCAGGCTGCCCAAATTATGCCTGACAGCTTCCCGGAATTTGAATTTGAAGAGACGAAGAAATATATGCGTGACTTGGAACTCTACGGCGGAAAGATGAATGTCCTTTCAGTGGAGTTCATGAAGTGGTTCAATGGGTTATGGCATGGAAAATCACTTGCATACACAGTAGGTTTCATCACCATTTTAGTTGCATCCGGATTTGCCTTGGCAGCCTATTACATATCATCCGAGGTGGAATCTGAAAACTGGGATGAACACTAAAAGAGCGGAATTAACTGAAGCATGTTAGCTTGCATGAGGCATCTTGGAGTGGTGCACTGAAGTAACCAGCGTCTCCCCAGAAATAATAACTCTTCTGATTTAGTCAGTTGTATCTATGAATTCCCCCTTTTTCATTTCCCGTTCTTAAACGAGATTTTTTCTGTAACATTCTTTGATCTAAACACGTCATTTTTTGTGAAGAGAAAGGTGCATTTTTTTACAGGTTTTTGAAGGCTTTTTGTTGATGAGTTAAAAGAGAACACAGAATCTACCGGGCGGGATGGATATTGAAATGTTCCTTCTTCGCTTCTACCGTCAGAATTGAGGAGGTAACGACAATGGAATCCATGCAGAAACTCACATCATTTGTTTTGCTGGTGGTGTTGAGCGGCTGTGCATCTTTCCCAACAGGACCGAGTGTCAGCGTTCTGCCAGCCCAAGGGAAATCATTTGAGACATTCAAATCAGAAGACGCAACATGCAGGCAATGGGCCGAGCAACAGACAGGGACGTCAACGCAACAGACCTATGATAAAAATGTCGCGACAGGAGCTATTGCAGGAACAGCAGTGGGGGCAGGTTTGGGAGCAGCAGTATGTTCAGCCTCCAGGCACACCGGAGCTGGCGCCCTGATTGGTGCCGCAAGTGGGCTCCTTGTCGGTTCAACAATCGGTTCCAATTCAGGCCAGGTGTCTGGAAGGGAAGCATAGCGAAGATATGACAATGCCTATGTCCAGTGAATGTATTCAAATGGTAATCAGGTGCCTGGATATCGTTCTCGCGTTGCAGCCGCACCCCCACAAACCTTGACCACCCCACCTCCACCTTTCACACCTCCGCCAGAGATGCCATCTGGTGATGCGCCTTCGGTCAACATGCCGCAATCTCCGGAGCATTATGCACCTCCGGTGGAAGTATATGTCAATGAAGCGCCTCAGTTTATCTATTCCCCTGCTCTCAATCTGTATGTTGCGGTTGGCGTCCCCTAAGATCTCATTTATACGGGGTCTGATTACTTCTACTTTTACGGAGGAAGCTGGTATCGCGGTCCGTATTACTATGGCCCATGGGCGCTTGTCCCCAGGAGGTATTTTCCCCCGGTATTACTCGGGTATCGCATTGACAGCATTCGACAGTACCGTGACTTGAGTTTGGACGATATGAACGCGACAGAGTTCATTATGACGGACGGTTTCACCGTCCCGAGTTCCATGGTGAAAGGCGAAAATAGAACAAGACAAGAAATATCGTAACCTTTTTCAGGGCAATGCCGTCTCTCATCATAGATCGAAAAAATTATTTACCGGAGGTCAAAACAATGGAAAATAAAAACAGGAACTTGACAAAAATAGCAGTATTTTTTTGTGTCGCAACGTTGACGGCATTTGCCGGAATCGCATACGCAAACGATGGAGGTTGGGGCGGTGAGCATGGCGGCCAATACCAGCATCATAACTTCAAGAAAATTGAAAAGAAACTCGGACTGACCGATGCGCAGAAAGCCCAGGCAAAGGCAATCTTTCAGGGGAACAGAGATGTCGTAAAACCAATTATCGCGAACCTGAGAGCTGAGCATAAAAATCTTCAGACATTGATTCATGCAGATACTATTGACGAAGCGGCTATTCGTCTGGAAACCACCAAGATTGCTGGTATTCAGGCTGATCTCAATGTTAACCGGGCAAAAGTTGGTGCACAATTCCGGGCCATCCTGACCCCTGCCCAGTTGACGATTCTGAAAAACATGCATCAGAAATGTCAGAGAAATGCCTCGGCAACAACTTCGCCAACCGAATAGTCATTTCACGCTCTCCGTATTTGCGGGGATTCCCCCCCTCATCCGCACATACTGAGCTTTCAAAGACCTCCTCGCAAGGGGAGGTCTTTGCCTATTTACATTCATTTCAATTTGTACTGCATACACTATTCTAATAGAAAATCTAACAGCCATCTATTTATACTTACCGAATATTTACAGGTAATCAAATGACATGTACCAGTGCTAAACATAGCAAATATTATTTGTTAAAAGCACTTATGCTATCAACATTTTTTATTTCTGTTTTAGGGTACATTGACTATATAACTGGTGAGATATCTATAGATATATTATACATAATTTGTTTATGTGTCATAACATGGTACAGCAACATTCTTGTAGGTATAATATGTTTGATTGAAGTTATACTGGCAAAAACATCTGCAGATTATTTTGACCACATCAAAGTAGGTACACATCTTTATGAGTGGAACTTGTTCAATTATTTCTTCATATATCTCATAATGTGTTTTTTGGTAGTAAAATTAAAAAATGCGTTGTCGAAATAAAATATCTCTTGCATAAGGAATGGTGACAACGTGATAAAAAGCATACTGATCTGTTGCATGATTCTCGCGGCAAACTCCTATGCGGCAGATTCAGCGTATCACATTACAAAAAGGTTAAAGGTTGGCGGAGAAGGGGGGTGGGACTATCTCACGGTGGATGGAGAGGCCCGACGTCTGTATATATCCCGTAGCACCCATGTCATGGTCATGGACCTTGACACTGACAAGGTCGTTGGCGATATACCCAACACAGCCGGTGTCCACGGGATAGCGGTCGCTCCCGAACTGAAGCGCGGCTTTACCAGCAATGGAAAGGCCGACACCTCGACCATCTTCGACTTGAAAACGCTCAAGATTCTTGGCGAAGTCAAGACCGGAGGGAATCCTGATGCCATCATTTACGATCCCTTCTCGAAAAATGTCTTTACATTTAACGGCCGCAGCAAGGATATGACCGTATTCGACGCCCTGTCAGGTAAGGTTAAGCGAACAATCCCGCTCGGCGGAAAACCTGAATTTGCCGTTACTGACGGCAAGGGTAAGCTTTACGTCAATATTGAAGACACCAATGAAGTTGTTGAGATCGACAGTTTGAAAATCCGAGAATCGCGAAGATTTTCTTTACATCCCTGCGACGAACCGACGGGCATGGGGCTTGATCCGGAGCACCAGCGGGTCTTTTCAGGCTGTCATAACAAGATCATGGCAGTTTTGGATACAACTACCGGAAAGGTTATCGCCACTGCGCCTATAGGTGCACATGTTGACGGAAATAGTTTCGACACAGAGTCAGGTCTTGCATTCAGTTCGAACGGAGATGGCACCCTCACCATTGTGAGTGAAGTTTCACCAGGCAATTTCAGAGTAGTGGAAACGGTCACGACGCAACGCGGGTCCCGCACAATGGCGATTGACCCAAAAACACACAACATCTACGTGCCCGCTGCGCAGTTTACCCAGCCAGGTGAGTCGACGCAAATTGACTCCAAGCAGCGACCAGTAATGGTTAAGGGCAGTTTTGAACTTCTGGTAGTTGGAAAATAGAACGTACAGCTGGTTTGGATGCAAAAGGGAAATGGATCTGTCCCTGTTCTTCTGAATTTGTTATGCAGAATTTCCCAAGCTTTAAAAAATGCGCAAAGCCAAAATCTCAGCATGAGGTACGTATAAAATGTGATCCTGGTGTGAACGCAGGATCTCTGATTCTGACTGGAAACTGGTATGTTGGACCCGGCTACCGCATTCGGGGCAAAGACATTTCCACCACGGAGTTTTCCGCATTGTTCATTCGTGCCTACCGTGATTGTGCAATGAAGAATAGCCAGGGGGCCTGCAAGAACATTCCTGATCTATTCATGAGCTTTATAAACCCGCTTATTGCAGAGGAATACGTGCAGTATATTTCAGATCACTATCTTACTGGAGCGAATACAGGACGTTAATATTGAAATATACGGAGGTACGCATGAAAATTCTTTTTATGGTCTTAACCATGATCTTGGCCGTTACAGGAATACGCCCGACATCGGCTGTAGCATTTAATAAAATCGCCAAGCCGCCGCTCGCCGAACGTTGGTTTGGAATCTATATGGATAGTACCCAGAAAGGATTCTATCATCAAAAGATCGAGGAGACCTCAGATGGGTATCGGATGGTGGGTGAAAGCAGTATCCGTATAACGGTGATGGGCTTTTCAAGGGTGGCGGACATGCATGAAGTCTATGTGGTTGGCAAAAACCTTTCCCTTCGCTCTCTCGACGTTGAACAGACCATTAACGGAATCACCTCACGTCTCTACGGGAAGGTTGGCGATGGCATCATAAGGATTAAGTGCGATAACAATCGAGTTATCACGGATAGGCAACTCAGGTTCAAGGGAGAGGTCTATCCTGGTTCTGCCCTCAATCTCTATCCCATGATGCGGGATTTGGGTGTAGGGAAGTCTTTTAATATCCAGATATTCGACTCAGAAGAGATCAGGATCAAGGAAGTCAAAGTAACCGTGCTTGGAGAGGATAAGACGCCCGACGGCCGATCCGCCCTGAAACTGCGGAACAATCTGTACCCCTTCGTCAATAATGATATCTGGATGGACGGACAAGGTAACACCATCATCGAGTCGGTGCGTGAAGGACTGGTGACAACCAAGGCCGAAGACCCAAAGGTGCTGGGAGCATTCATCGGTAATATGGCTCTCAGTAAAAAGGATCTGATCCATGACTTCAGTGTGGTACGGATTGAACCTCCCATCAAGAACCAGAAAAATCTCAAAGGGCTGGTTGTAATGATCAGCGGCTGGAATGACTCCTTGCCACTGTTTCAGGATGGTGGTCAACTGGTGGAAAAGAGCGGTGGCGGCAGCATTACCATCAGGACCGGATCGGCTGTCCCCCTGTCGAAAGCGGTTAAGCCAGCCACGTCACATGAGATAGACCTGAAAACTGCCGATAAAATCGAAGTTGACGCGCCTGAAATCGTGGCAAAGACCAAGCAACTGGCAGCTGGTAAAAAAAGCCCGGAAGATGTCGCCCGCTCTTTGTCAGCATGGACAACCGACTGGCTCAAAGACACCCTTGACGATACAGGCAGCGCCTTGGCAAGCTTTAAATCACGATCCGGCAACTGTCAGACCCATGCCCGTCTTTACACGGCCCTGGCGCGAGCAGCTGGAATTCCAACCCGTTTTGTTTCTGGTCTTGTTTACCTGGAAGGAAAAGGATTCCTCTACCATAGCTGGGCCGAAAGTTTACTTGGAGGACGCTGGATCGCCATCGATCCCTTCTACAACCAGTTGCCGGCCGATCCAACACATTTAAAACTCTTCGAGGGGCATTTGCCTGAAGACATGTTGCCGATCATTGCAATCATCGGCAAGATCAAAATCACCGTGCAGGAGGCGAAGTACTAAGGTGCAAACGAATATTCTCAAAGTTCCTTCCATGTGGATTGAATGAATCGATTGAGAACTTCCGTGAATTTATTTACTACCGTATTTCCATAAACTCCACCGCCACCTTCAGATGCAGCTACAGCTGGAGACCAGATTTGCTTGACCGTATTCAGTGAGATATCATTTCGCAAACTCGTCTGGTCGTATTTATTTGTGACACCACAACAGAGTGCTCTCTTCCATTCATCCTCATTCTTTGGACTCCATTTGTTTTTATACTCAAGTAACGATATTTGCCCGCCAAAATTCATTTCACTAACATCGATTGCTGTTGCATTGCCTTGAAGGTCTTTGTGCACCTTTTCAACATACGAAACATGCCAGTAATTTCCGAGATCGAATATGGCAACGTCACCTTCTTCAACTTCTTGGATTTTCTTGTTTTTGAGAGCTGCAATTTCTGCAACATTATTCGGAACAGGAAATGTTGGAATTCTTGATTTGACATAATCAACGCAGTAACCGTCTCGTTTTACCCAATCAGTACAGTTGCAGCCAGCATAACAAGTTGTGTTCAAAACTGTGATTACCATAGCTGTTTGAATTATTGAAAATAGTCTCATGTTTCGTTTTCCGAACAATTTCATGTTTTATTTTCGAATTTTTGAAGCACCGGTTTGCTGGGTTTATGTAACATCCATAGCCTGTTTGTGGTGATGATGACCTCCGCTTTTTTTCACCTGCTGTCCGGAGGGGCTTTGGGAAGTCTTTTGTAGAGTTTGGAGAGGTTGTGACGTGGAATTGCCGACAGATTGGATTAACTTGGTGACTTCTCCTTTGATTATAGAAATGCCTTTCTTTAGAGACGAAACTGGGATGCATATGGTTACGGTATTTTTGTTCCTGCCACAAAATAGTTTGTAACTTTTGTCTGAAGCGGGACGTCTCACCAAGCAGAAGCAAAAATCAGTTCAATGGAGGACAGCTGAGTGTCAGTAAAATACAAAAGTACAGCAACAATTGCTGTTATGCTTTGTATTGCAGCTTTATCGGCATTTGCAGGTATCGCGCAAGCAAACGGTGGGGAATGGGGAGACGGGGTTGGCAGTACCCAACATCGCAATAATTTCAGGTGGCTGGAAAAGGAGCTTACCCTGACCGACGTGCAGAAGGCCCAGGCAAAGAAGATTTTTAAAGCGAACAGGGCCGTTGTAAAGCCGATTATTGAAAACATGCGGGCTGAACAGATAAAACTTCGGGCATTGATGCATGCTGATACTATTGATGAAGCGGCAATCCGCCTTGAAACCGACAAGATTGCTGGGATTCTGGCTGGTCTGAATGTCAACAGGGCAAAAGTTGAGGCACAATTTCGTGCCATATTGATGCCATCACAGCTGGTAACTCTGAAAACATTGCATCAGAAGCACCAAAACGCTACATCAGCAACAGCTCCCGCTGAGTAAACTCGAGTGGTGTTGAATTTCTGGTTTCAAACGAAACATCGGTTGCGTCCTGAATTTTCATTTGTGAAAGTACATTTCATGAAAACGCTCAATCTGGTAATGGCCGTAACATTTACAATCGGAATTTCAATTGCAAACGCCGATCAGTTCACCCCTTCGGCAAATAATGAAAGAGCACTGAAACCGTCAGCGAATTGTGATTGAAGAGGTACTTCTGATGATATGTACGGTTGCTATTCTGGTAATTATGCTTTTGGCGGTGACATTTGGAATTTTCAACAGACGCTGGTCAGTTGCATGCGCACTATTCATACTACATGTCGCAATTGCCAGCTTCATTTTTGACTATGCAACATACTGGGCGTCGGAACACCAGCATACGGCATCCCCGTCCAGGCCGTATCCTCCTTGCACAGACAATGGAAAACATGTCTCGGCGATAACAGCCCTGAAAGAAATTAAAGCTTAACATAGATGTTGATCTATGTATCATATTGAGAGCCTGGTTTTAATTAACGACAGGGGGAGTGCCATCGCTTCCCCTATTTTTATTGATAAAACTACCCATGTCTGCATCAGGAATAGTGCCTTTGCGGTCTGATAACGTTGTAGAAAAATCGTTTCTTTACCTATTGGCCGTCTCACTGCTGATTCATTGTGGCGTGTTTGCAGTGGTATTGAATCTTCCATCACCAAAACAGCAGCCTCCCAAGGACCCGGTATTCATCGACTTGCAACAGATGCCTGATCTGAAGTCACAAACTCACCTTCAGCAACAGGAAGCACGGCGTCTGTCAAAACAAAAAACACGTGTGAAACGGGAAACCGCTCCCTGGGGATTCGATGCCCGCAACAGTGGTGTGAATCCACCCAGTCAAGCCAACCGCATCCAAGCACGAGAGTCACAACCCCAAGGAAAACTTTCACCGTTGACTCCCTCGCTACAGCGTGAAAATCAGGTAGCTAAAGGCTCGTCCGTATCCAGTCTGTTAAAACGAACTCCTTCGGGTGCCCATCCGCAGGGTCAGTCGCAGTTTTTTCCAGGATCCTCAAACATGGCCAGACTGGAGGAGGGTTATCGCCGAAAGTTCGAGAAAGACATTGCCGAAGGTGATACCAAGTTTCTCGATACTGACGATATCCAGTTTGGCTCATTCCTGCACCGCTTTGAGAACTCGGTCTACGGGGTCTGGCGCTATCCTCAAGAGGCAGCTCAAAAAGGAATCAACGGGATTACACCGGTCAAGATCACTTTCAACCGGCATGGAGAAATCGTGCATATTCAGCTGTTGGAGAGTTCCGGGGCCAAGGTGCTGGACGATGAAGTTTTTCGCACCCTGAAATTGATTGGACCGGTGGGGGGATTTCCCAAGGGGTATGACAAGGATGAGTTTAAGCTGATTGCGTTTTTTCAGTACGGCATGACGAATACGTTTTTGAGATGATGCTGCGGTCAGGGAGCATGGTAACAACGCTCATGCGAATCTCAACACGTTACTTCTACTACTATCCCCAAATCCCGGGTATATTTCAACGTTTATTGTGGCTCTGGCCCACTGGTGACCTGAACAAATCCAGCAGGCCTGATCCATTTTGAAAACGCTGATTTAACTTGAGACGCGGTAATCTTCTGATATCTGTTTGCTGCTCGAATAGGTTCATCCAGAGGCAAGTCCTTTTGCGAAAGATTGAGAAGTCCCATGGCAATTCCTGAAGTACTGGTATTCGACAGCAGCACGTGGTGGACAAGGAGGTTTTTTGCTTGCGACAGTTCTTCGGGAGTGACTGTATTCTTCTGCATATCCGTGAGATCCCGCTCTATGATTGAACGGGCTTTTGAAACGTTTCCAGGATTGCAGCCATACTCCACATCGAAGGTTGACCGTGTTTTTCCGATATTAAGAGAAGCTTCAATGGAATAAACCAGCCCGCTTTTCTCGCGGAGATCCTGATAGAGTCTGCTCGCATAAAACGCTCCCGTAAGTATGTGGAGACCGACTTGTAGAGGATAGTAATCCTGATGTGAACGAGTCAGGGTAAGGGTTTCCGCGAGATATACCTCATCCTGAACCCTGCTTTTATTGGGTACAACCACCGCAATTGGCTTGTTGTCGGTTATCGGTTGATACTCGGTTTCCGGTGTGGGACCATCAGCTTTCCAGTTGCCAAAATATTTTTCAACAATTGATCGAGCATCAGCTGGGGTAATGTTCCCGACCACCACAATTGTCGTCAAGTCAGGCCGAAAAACGGTGTGATAGTAATCCGTTATGTCTGCAAGAGTCAGTTTGTCGACTGTTTCCGGTTTTGCGTAGCGAAGGGCGGGATCGTCTTGAGGATAGAGCGCTGTGCTGAGTGCCCGACTGACAAGCCACTTCGGGCTTTTCAACTGACCGGCACGTAACGATGAAGTTTCTTTCTGAACAACCTTGAAAGCCTCCACCGGAAGTGCAGGATTAATCAGCGTATCTGCTATTAGCGATACTCCACGGTCAAAATGTTCTCTCAAGACCTGCAGAGCGAAAAAGGTTCCAACTTCTGCTTCAGCTGCTATTTCATCCAGGGCGGACTGAAAAGCCAAACGATCCAGACTCTTGCTGCCATATAAAAAGAGACCTCCAAGTACCTCATCCACACCCTCTTTGCCTGCAGGCGCTTCAAGTCCCGGATTGTGTTTGACGCTGCCATACAGGCTTACTGAAGTACTTGTCCTGGTCGTTTTAACAATCAGTCGTATACCATTTTTCAGCTTCAGGTCCGTTGGCACTTCTTTCGTTACAGCAATTTTGTGTGGTTGTGTTACCTGAAGTGCCCAGGCGGGAAGTTTAACATTCGATACCTGCTTTGGAGAGAATGACTCATTCGTTCGGCCCATCCCTTTGGACTCTACCGGGTTTCCTGACTGCCTGGGTGTCATGACTGCCGTAATAGCCGTATCATTGATCAGATAATCACGAGCAACGCGGTTGACATCTTCAACAGAAACCTTGCTGATAGCATTGATATCATCGTCAGGCGATGAGCGGCCTTCCAGAGCAAGGGCTTGTGACCATGCTGAGGCTAATCCTTCAATTGAGTTTTTCTGAAACTCTGCCTGTGCAATCTCATGATGTTTTGCGGCTTCAACCAGTTCTTTCGGCACACCATTTTTTACATAGTCCTGGATTATGTTCTTGATAGTCACAATCATCGGACGCCCATCTTCCCCTTGGGGATAGGTAGCCATGACAAAACCATAACCAACTTTGGGCAATGCAGAACTGTCGAAGTCCGCGGAAAGTGCCTTTCCTTCCGGGACGAGCGCATAGAGCTTTCCGCGCTGGCTGGAAAGGACGTCGGACAATACTGTAGCCGCAGCATAATCAGGACTTTCATATCCAGGAAACCGGTATGCAACCACAGCCAGTCCATGCGCCAAATCCGAGTCCAGCTCAATCTCTGCAGGCTTGAGGGGTGCTACAT
>JACAAY010000116.1 GCA_013377095.1 Desulfuromonadales bacterium | reverse complement strand
GACGATCCGGCCATCTGCAAAGAGGGCGTGAAAATGATGGTCGAGCGCGGCGCTTATCTTGTAAACGATGAAGAGAAAGCCAAGCTGGAAGCGGTCATGTTCGACAAAGAGCGTGGCGTTCCCGCCACCGCCATCGTCGGCAAGTCCCCGCAGTTCATCGCCAAACTGGCCGGCTTCGAAATCCCCGCCGACGCCAAGCTGCTGCTGGTACCCCTGACCTCCATCGGCCCCGAAGACTGGTTCAGCCACGAGAAGCTCTCCCCGGTTCTCGGTTACATCGCTTTCAACAGCACCGACGAAGCTATCGCCGCAGCTAAATCCCAGCTGCTGTGGGGCGGCGCCGGCCATACTTCCGTTGTTCACTCCCAGGACCAGGCTATTCTGGACAGGTATGCAATGGAAATCCCCGCCAACCGTCTGCTCTTGAACCAGCCTGCGGTTCACGGTTCCGTTGGCCTGATCTACAACAAACTGCCTCCTTCACTGACTCTGGGTTGCGGCACCGACGGCAGCAACTACCTCGGCAACAACATCAGTTTCCGCGACCTGATGAGCATCAAGGCTGTTGCCCAGCGTATGGTTGACTACGAGCGCGACGAATAAGAGCTGACAGCTAGATAGCTCAAGTGCTTAACAACAAAACCCCTGTTCGGAACCTTCCGGACAGGGGTTTTGTTGTGTTGACGCCCATTGTGAGCAATCGGCGATATCCCGCGAAGTTTGCTATGCTGAAAGACATCCCTACACCTGATAGTGGTATGAATGTCTGCATGTGAGAGACGGATATGGGTTCCCGCAGGTCCGCACTGTGATCACAATCACGTTACTGCATCAGCCTTATCTGCACACAGAGCAGCGAACCTCATGGTTCAATAGCCAGGGAAACCATAAATAACCTTCGGGGTGAAAGATGATCGAAAGTGGAGAGAGGTGGGTACGTTATAGGAGGATTCAACAATAAAAGCTGGCAAGCACCGCCGAAACGGTAACTTGCCAGCTCAGTATAAACAACAGGTGAATCAGTAATCAGACAAGCAATTAGCCCTGAACAACACGGCGTGCAGCGCGCTTGATGTTCATCAGGTTACGGAAGCTGATGTTGTCGGTGGTGATGTTGTTGCCCTGTGAACCGCAACCGAGGGTCAGAGAAGGAATCATCACGTTGTACAGACCGCCGATGGCGCCGTGGCTGGTCGGAGAGTTGAAGGTGATGCGGTTTGCATCAACGCGTACGGCGAATTCCTGGCAGGTTGCATCGCTGGCGGAGTGGATACCGGCGGTGTGGCCTGCGCCACCTTTTTTCAGCAGAGCTTCGCACAGGTCGATGGCGGCGTCCTTGCCATCAACAATGTAGTAGCCCAGGGTCGGGGAGAGTTTTTCACGGCACATTGGCTCTACTTCCTGGGTGCCTTTCAGCGGGCCAACCAGCAGAATTTCGGTGTCGGCAGGTACGGTGAAGCCGGCCATTTCGGCAATCTTGGCGGGATGCTGGCCAACGACGTCACCAGAAACGACATAGTGGTCGAAGTACAGTTTCTCAAGTTTTTTCTTTTCTTCGTCGTTGCAGACGTATGCTTTGAGATCTTTCAACTTGGCAATTGCTTTTTCGGCGGTCTGGGGATTGTCAAAGATCAGGTTCTGCTCAGATGCGCAGACGACACCGTGGTCAAAGTTTTTGGACAGAACGGTGTCTGACATTGCCTGATCGATGTCGGCGTCTTTAGCAACATACACAGGGCATCCACCTGCGCCAACTCCAAATGCGGGGTTGCCGGAGCTATAGGCAGCCTTAACCATGGCGCCGCCGCCGGTTGCAAGGATAACGTCAACACCGGGGTTGGTCATCAGAGCGTTGGTCGCCTCAACGGAAGGCTCAGTGATCCACTGGATACAGTCTTTCGGTGCGCCAGCAGCAATGGCTGCGTCCAAACAGAGCTTTGCGGTTTTTTCACAGCACTTCTGAGCGCGGGGGTGAAAGCCGAAGATGACAGCGTTGCGGCATTTCAGGGCAGAAAGAACCTTGAATGCAACGGTTGATGTTGGGTTGGTGGTTGGGGTTACAGCGGCAACAACACCAACTGGATCTGCGATTTCAATAATGTCGTTTTCGTCCTTGATGACGCCGACGGTCTTAACGTTCTTCATGTCATTCCACACAACAGTGGAACCGAAGTAGTTCTTGATGGACTTGTCAGCAACCTTGCCGAGTCTGGTTTCTGTTACTGCATCCTGAGCGAGCTCGTCTTTTTTAGACTCAATAACCTTGGCGATTGCTTCACAGATGGCATCGGTCTGCTGCTGATTGAGTTTTTTGTACTCTTCCACGGCTGCCTTGGCTTTTTGAACCATTACATTAATTTTTTCTGCGATCACGTCTGTTCCTCCTGGTTAGCATTGAGTTTGACACACCCCACAGATAAAAGTCGCAAGCCACTAAAATCACTCACAAACTCAGACTGCAAAGCCATGCCTTGCCCACCGTTATGAGTTAACCAGCGGGCTGGTGTCAAGATAAATCATTAAAACAAAATTACGCAAAGGCATTGTGTATACAGATACAATACTGATATAAACTATTGTTTCTGAACTATAAAACAGTGCTTTAAAATGGCTGTTTTTTTATTTTAAATAAAAAAATGCCCCATTGAAATGCCTGGTCGAAAAAACAACAGAGCTCCCCGAAATTTCCAGAGAACTCTGTAAAGGATCTTCCCCTGCGCAGGCACCTTGGCGCTAACCGTTCAACGCAGCTTCTATCCTCTCGCACAGCGTCTTCAACACTTTAATGCGCGCAAAGTACTTGTCGTTGGCTTCAACCAGTGTCCAAGGGGCAATTTCAGTACTTGTATGGTCAATCATGTCACAAACCGCAAGCTCATACTCCCCCCACCTGTCGCGGTTGCGCCAATCATCATCGGTGATCTTGAAACGTTTGAAACCTATATTCTCGCGCTCTTTGAATCGCTTGAGTTGTTCCTCGCTACTTATGGAAAGCCAGAATTTGACTACTATCGTATGGTTGCGAACCAGCTGCTCCTCAAATTCATTAATCTCACCATACGCCCTCACCCAGTCGGCATGTTTGCAGAAACCTTCGACCCGTTCCACCAGTACGCGTCCATACCAAGATCGATCAAAGATGGCAAACCGTCCCTTACGGGGAAGACTGCGCCAGAACCGCCAAAGATAGGGTTGAACTCGTTCCTCCTCTGTGGGTGCCGCAATGGGGATAACACGGTACTGGCGGGCATCCAGCGCCTGGGTGATACGACGGATGCTGCCGCCTTTACCAGCTGCGTCATTACCCTCAAAGACAACCACCACAGACAGTTTTTTGAAGTCCTCATGCCGCGTTAAAAGATTGAGTTTACCCTGGTGGTACTCCAACTGGTCCAGATATACATTTTTTTTCAGTTTTTTCGTCAAATCCAAGGTTTGAAGAATCAGCAGATTATCGATGGATGGTAGAATTGGAGGGAGCGCTTCATGGGGCACGGGTGTTTCCAACGCACCCAATCGTTGACGAATGGAACTCAACAGAGCCTTACCGATTGTCAGGTAACGGTAACGAGGATCAGTCCCTTCAACAATGATCCAGGGAGCTTCGGCAGTGCTTGTTGAACGCAGCATACGTTCGGATGTTTGCCGGAAAGTATTGTAGAGTTTATAGTTTTTCCAATCGGTGTTGGTGACCCGCCAGCGAGTCTTGGGATCTTTTTCCAGAAGTTTCAGCCGTTTTTTCTGTTCTGTTTTGGAAAGGTGCAACCAGAATTTGAGCACCAGCGCCCCTTCGTCACAGAGCATCCGTTCGAAATGAATAATACGCTCCAAGCGCTGGTCCAATTCTGCGTTTTTTATCACTCCATACACGTTTTCAACCAGCGGCCCGGAATACCAGGTACCGATAAAAATACCAATCTTACCGGCCGGTGGAAGCACGCGCCAGTAGCGAAACATGGGTGGGCGTTCGCGTTCTTCATCGGTCAGGTCGCGCAGTGCGTGGGTCTCCACATGACGGGGATCCAGCCACTCGTTAAGGATATTGACAGTTTCTCCCTTACCAGCGCAATCCACGCCGGCGACCAGGATGATGACAGGAAATTTTTTCGACTGCAGCAGGTCAAACTGCGCATCCAGTAACTCCTCGCGCAGTTGCGGCACTTCCCGTTTCCAGACCGCTTTTCCGATTGAATGGCCAAGCTCAGCGGATTCAAACATATCAAACCCCCTTTAACATGTGTATAGCACAGCAATTCCATGTAACAAGCAACCGTAAACGACTTAGATCTTTTTCGTGGAATAATACGACAAAACATGTTAATTCTTAGCAACAAATATTTCAGGAGGTTGCCAGGTGAAAAAAACAACACTACTGCTTCTTTCCATAGCTGCACTTGCCCTTGCAGGATGCAATAACAAACCGACGACAGAGGCTCCGCAAAAGCAGGCAGCCCCTCAAACTGAGCCGGCCCAGATGCCGCCCGGCCACCCTGCTGTTACACCAGACACGGGAGGTGCTGACCCCCATGCCGGAATGAAGGCCCAGGCAATGCCAGCCGGTGCTGGAATTAAAGCGAAAGTGACCCAGGTGTTGAGTGCGCCGGGCAAGACCTTTCTGGAAGTTGCCGATGAGAAGGGCCAAAAGATGTGGTTGGCCATGCCGGAAGTCAAGGTCAGCGTGGGCAACACCGTCGAGTATCCAAAGTCACCATCGCTGCCAAGTTTTCACAGCAAAACCCTCAACAGGGATTTCGAGAACATTTCGTTTATCAGCGCCATCAGGGTCGTGAAATAATTCCTATCCTTATCAAAAAAAGCGGGGCCGTACATTGGCCCCGCTTTTTTATCGTGTCATAGTCCCAAAGCCAACCGTGAGGGTGAATGACAGGGTACCCGATCCAGCACCCGCCGAAAACATTTCGCAGCCCTGTCCTGATGTCCCTGTTCCGATAACAGCTCCCCCAATAGAAACCATCCCCAGGGATTGTCCGGTTCTTGTTCAACGATCTCCCGGAACTCTCTTTCTGCAGCAACACAATCGCCAACCTGTCGGAAATATTCGCCCGCCATCACATTTGTAGCATGGCAATAGCCAAGAGTATGTTTCAGGCGCTTGAGCTCACGACCACCTTTGGCATGTTGTCCATCCAAAGCCCGTAATAGCCTTTGCGACGAACGGCCAGGTCTTCCAACAGCATACACTGCAGGCGCACGGCTCTCCTGAAAAACACGTTCACCAATGCGTCCATTAGCCACAGCATCGTAAAACAGCTTCGTACCGGGGTAATAGGCCAGTGGCGAGACATAGCCGTCATCCGGCCTAATTCGGCGCATCAGGGCAATACTGGCATCACGGTCAGCATCCGTTTCACCGGGAACATCACTGATCATGTAGACCGACAGGTTGATACCGATCTTTCTGACTGCTACAGCTGCACGCATCACCTGATCAGGAGTAATGGTCTTGCCAAGCAACTTGAGAATTCTGGGGGAACCCGATTCAACTCCAAGCTGAACACATTCACATCCTGCCCGCTTCATCCAGACCAGCAGCTCATCATCAAGAGAATTGACTCGTGACTGGCAATTCCACACGATATGCGCCCTGCGTTCGATCAGCAGACGACAGAAAGAGATTGTTCGCGCCCGATCCGCCGTAAACGTGTCATCCCGCAAGGAAAAATAGAGTAATCCATATCGTTCGCGGACAAACAAAATTTCGTCCACAATGTTTTCCGGTGATCGAAATCGGACACGGCGTCTCCAGAATCCGGGAGAGCTACAGAAGTTACATGCTGATGGACAGCCCCGGGCAGTGACAATGAATTCAGCCTGCAACTCGCAATCAACACCCAAAGAATGGTCGAGATACCGCGAAGCAAAGGGTAGGGAGTCCAGTTCTTCCAACAGCTTGCGAGGTTCAGTAGTTATAACTGAATCGCCGTTCCTGAAAGCAATCCCCCTTATCTGATTCCAGTTGCTTCCTGCTTCGAGATGCCTGACCAGCTCCAGCATCGTTTCCTCACCCTCACCCACAAGCACCAGATCCACCGGGGAGCCGGGGCACAGCACTTCGTTCACCTGAAAACTGGCGTGCCCTCCCCCCATGATAATCGTACAGCAAGGATTGAGACGGCGAGCTAAAAGGGCCAGATCAAGCGAGGCATGGCGGTTGTGGGTCCACTGTGAGATGGCGATAATATCGGGACGAAGTTGATTGAGCTGTCGCGAAACATCACTCTCCAACCAGCCGGAAAAATTAGCTAACAGAGAATCAAATCCAGCCTCCCTCAGCGTTGAGTGAAGATAGCAGAGTCCGCAGGGGAGCAGAGAGATAAAGGGGTCATCGCGGTTCGAATCACCGGAAATGTAGGCGAGAAGAATGGTCATTGATTAAAGAAAAAAATCCGGACCGCAAGGCCCGGATTTTTAAAACAGACACCGACTGTGGAGACAGTTCTAGTTATTCAGGGTTAATGAGACTCCCAGAGTGTCATTGGCAAGAACGTCACTTTCACGTTCCTCCTCGACACCAGCCAACAGCTCGTTAAAGTTATCGGAAGCTATCACACCAATCCGTCGTGCGCCAAGAAACCGGGACAGGTAGTAAGGAGTATCCATGGAGGAGATCACCACGCGGCGGTCACGGGAAGAGGCGTGAATCATCTTGCGATTGCCCAGATAGATGCCCACATGTGACGGAAAATGCGCGTAGGTCTGAAAGAACACCAAATCTCCCTTTTTAAGATCACCACGGGGAACCACGCTGCCTACATAAAACTGCTCACGGGCAGTGCGTGGCAAATTCACCTTATGATCGCGAAACACCTGTTGAATAAAACTGGAGCAGTCAAGAGCAGTGCGGCTGTTACCGCCGAAACGATATCGCGCGCCCAAAAAGGTGTAAGCCGTCTTCTTTAGCTTGTTGACACTGGAACTGTTATCTTCAAGGTTTTTTGCAAGGTCAACAGGGCGGTCGGCATCAATATCGGTCAGCTCAGCCAACGTGTCATCGGACTCCTGTTCATTGAGCAAATCCTTGTTGATCATCTGGAGACGATTGCTTGCGACCTGTGCATGCGGCAATTCATCAACCGCCGGTATGGACAGGTTCAGTACCAGCAGCTGCCCCGTCTTGATCCGGTTTCCCTTCAAACCGTTAAGCCTCCGCAGATCACACATCTTTGTACCGGTCTTTTTGGCGATTTTCGGCAGGGTATCACCCTTAACGACCCGGTAGGATTTTGCTTTCTCAGCAACCCTGACTTTCTTACTCTGGTCAGCTGCGGCAGAAGGAATGATCAACCGCGCCCCTTTTGAAACCTTGGTGCCGGTCAGATTGTTGACGGATTTGAGCTCATTTACGGAAACATGATATTTACGGGCTATTGTATGGAGTGATTCGCTCTTGCGGACAACATGCGTTTTTGATGCCATTACAAGTTGGGGGAAAGCGATAATAATAAGACAAAGCAATAATATGTGACGTTTATGTATCATTCTTCCTCCTTTTGTTCTATTTTCAAGAAAAATCTTCATCGTATATATAACATGCAGTGTAAAAAGTCAATTAGATAGTCCCACAATCGTTCACACACTATGCATCAAGCAAGCCAACTGACGTAAATTATTATTTTTTTCTTCGTAAAACCAACCGAATTGTTATGGGCTCTTCGCGAAGTATGACAATATTATTTTCCGGTGGCAAAAGGTTCTTTTTATATTCCTGCCCTTTAAGCAATCTGCCGGCATCAATTTCCTCCGTTACAACCATATCGATCCGCCCAACCTGGGATGCCGGCCCCTCAACCTCCACCGTCGACGGATCCGCAGTGACCTCCTGGCCACGTAATCCTCGCCCACTACCACCTCGTAAAGTGACCCTGACCGGCACACGCTTACGCTCCTTACGGTCTGTTACAATCCTGATCGTTGGTGGGTTCACCGCCGTCATTTCCATCCCCGATGGCAATTTGAAATCGGTATTTTTTATCCTGACCGCGGCCTGCCCCTCACGAATGCCCGAGAGATCAATGTCAGCCGCAAGATCCAGCTTTGAAGGCAGAGGCGTGAGAATGGAAAATGACTTCAACTGCACATCCACTTCCTCCGGGCTGCTGCGCACGAGTGCTAGTCGTTCAGGAATACCATGCAACCTGACCGGAGCCGTAACCGTGATGATTTGTCCTTGTCGCGAGGTAATCAATGCCCAAAATATGGTCACAACCACCAGGATTGCCGTTTTTGGCAGCAGATTACTGAACAGGTGCAAACGGGGCAGCATACGCGCCCGCTCACGGACAGGATCAATCAGACGCCCAAGAGCAGCAATCAGTTCACCGGGCGAATTAAATATCTGAAGCTCTGACCCCACTGCCAACGATACCGTTCCGCGTTCTTCCGAGACTGCCGCCACAATAGCGTCGGTCCTTTCGGAAAGCCCCAGGGCGGCCCGGTGTCGCGTGCCAAGATACTGGGGGATATCAGGGTTTACCGAAAGCGGCAAATGACAGGAAGCAACGGCAATCCGATTTTCTCTGATCAGAGCAGCGCCATCATGAAGTGGTGTTCCATCCATGAATATCGCCTCCAGTATCTGGGATGTGATCTCACAATCCAGCCGGACGCCATTCAGCATCAGATCCTCCAGAGGTTCGTTCCGTTCAAATACCAGAAGTGCGCCGGTTCGCTTGGCTGCCAGACTGAAGAGAGTTTCGGCGATCTCTTGAAAATCACTCGGCTTCGTCTCGGTCCGACGTTCGAACAGATGGCGCAACATGCTGAAACGATAGAGCGTCTGCCGTATTTCCGACTGGAATACGACGATCAGCAAGATAATGAGAACGGTGCCCAATTCCTGTAGAATCCAGCTCGTCATATACAAACCGAGAAAACGTGTAGCAAAGTAAATTAACGTCACGACTCCCAAACCCAACAGTACCTGCATGGCGCGTGTCCGGTAAAACCAGGAGTAGAGCTGGTACAGCAGAAATGTCATGATCAGGATGTCGGCCACATCCTGGATACGAATAAATGATGGCGACAAGGTTCAGATCCCCTTTGGTAGTGTTTTTACTGGTCTTAGATCCCCTTGGTGTGCTACAAGGCAAAAGATTTGCTGTATACCATCATAGTTGTGCAAAGGGTAGTGTAATCATGTTTAGGCTTTCCGAAAAGGGCGAAAAGATCCAACAGATGTTCGGTGCCATTGCGCCACGTTATGACTTCCTTAACCGCCTGCTCAGCTTTGGCATCGACCGTCGCTGGCGTACAATTGCGGTACAGTTTCTCAGGTATCAGGAAGGGTCCAAAATTCTGGACGTGGCCACCGGCACCGGTGACGTGGCACTCGAGATAGCTCGCACAACGCCGTCATCAGTAACGATAACGGGAGCCGACTTCTGCAGGGAGATGGTTGAGCTGGGAAAAGAGAAGGTAGCTGCTTCGCCCTATGCAGGGCGGATCACTTTCAAGGTCGCCCCTTGCGAAGCCCTCCCCTTTCCTGACAACACCTTTGATTCTGTAACCATTGCGTTCGGGATCAGGAATGTCGTGGACAGACGCGAGGGATTGGCGGAAATGAGGCGGGTATTGAGGCCAGGCGGCAGAATGATCATCCTGGAGTTTTCAACACCGCGTTCGGCTTTCTTCAGGCAGATATACTATTTCTATTTCCGGAAACTGCTACCGATGATTGGCGGCCTGTTTTCGCGTTACAATGCCTACAAATACCTGCCGGACTCCGTTCTTGAGTTTCCCTCGATCGAGGAATTCTCCCGCATAATAGCCGAAACGGGCTATCGGAACATCCAGGTTCGCGAACTCACCTTCGGAATTGCCAGCATCTACGTCGGGGAGAAAGTCTAGCAGCTAGGCTTTGAAGCGGTTCTCCGTGCCCTCAAGAAGACGCATGATATTCCCGTGGTGCTTGGCAATCACAACCACCGCTATTATCAGTGTCACCAGAAACGTAACCTTGCCGCCCCCCATGAGCGCCACCGCCAGCGGCATAACCGCAGCCGCCATGATCGACCCCAGCGAGACGTAACGCCAGACCAGCATCAGTCCTATAAAAACTGCCAGGGCAAGTGCAACAGCCACCGGCGATAGCACCAGAAAGACTCCCAATGCGGTGGCAACCCCTTTCCCTCCCTTGAACATCAAGAAGACGGAAAACACGTGCCCACAGAAGGCCGCCAGGCCAATCCAGGCAACGTACTCATTCGGAAGAGCGTACTGTTTGGCCAGGAACACGGGAAGGGCTCCCTTGAGGCAATCGCCGGCAAGGGTCAAAATCCCAACGGAACGCCCGACCGTGCGATAGAGGTTTGTGGCACCGATATTGCCACTCCCCTCCTTGCGCACATCCACACCCCATATCTTGCCCAGCAACAATCCGGTCGGTATGGAGCCGAGCAGATATGCCGCCACCAGCATGACTGCAAATGACATGTGATCACTTCCCATCAAAGCTGTTCGATGACCTTTTTAACCTCCGGCGCAAACTTACTGCTTGCATATTCCTTCAGCAAGCGGCTGTACACATCGCGCCCTTTGGTTTTCTGCCCCCCCTTTATGTAAGCCTTACCGAGATTATACAGTGTCTCATCGGTGCGCGGCAGTTCGACAAAATTATACAGAGCCCATTCAAAACGGGCGATGGCGGCCGGATATAACTTGGTCCGCAGGTAGTATCCACCCACATAGAGTTCATATTGAAGCTGTTTATCACGGCAGGCGCGAATCTTATCCTGTACCTCCAGGGTATTTGCGCCTCCCGGATACAGCTTGAGATAGGATTCAAATATGGTCAGGGCATTTTTTACCGGCGTCTGATCGGTGTCGATACCCTTTATCTGTTTGAAGTAACTGAGCCCCTGGCCGAACAGTGCATATCCGGCCAAGTCATGGCTCGGGTGTAACTTGCGGAAGTTATCATACTCCGCGGCTGCCTCAATGTAATCCTTGTTGAGGAAGTAGGCGTCGGCAATATTGATTTCTGTGCGGGCAGACAAACCGGGCTCCGGAAAACTCTCCTTGACCCGTTTCCACTGCGCCAAGGCATCTTCGTACTTGCCCTTCTGAAATGAACTCTCGCCATCCCTGTACAGTTCATCAACCGGTTTATTCAGCTTGAGTTCGGCGCACCCCTGCAGCAGAAGCGCCGAACCGATAAAAATAAAGGCTGCCGTTAATCGTATCTTCATACCTACCCCATACTTCCAGATTTTCCTTACTGACATCCGTCTCTTACAGAATGCCCTCACCGAGCTTGTCGGCCTGCAGACGGGCAACAATGCCGTGAGTCAGCCAAACAGCCGGTGCGGGCGGATTCCATGACCCATGCACAATCAGCTTGCCGGTTGAGCGGAATACAACACGGGACAGTTCTGCGCACACCAGTTGTTTCTGATCGGCATGCATTCCCATCAGTTCTGCTGATGCAGCCAGCATCAACTCAGCCTGATCGCGTGTATTGTGATGGGGCCAGGAAGCATAGTCGAGCATTTCTGCCACAACAGGTGATGTCAGATAGGCGTCTGCCCGTTCCAGCATGCGCTCCAGGGTCTCGCCTTCCTTCAGCAGCGCACGACAACGATCGAACAGCGGTTCTGCCGCATCACCGATGGTGGCGCGAATGACGCTGAGCAGCGGGTAGAGCGAGATTTCAACTCCCAGAAAAAGTGCGCTTGAGTTGGTCAGAATCTCGGGACAGTTAAACACCGCGGCAGTAATTCCCTTTTCGGAGGCCTCCTTGGCAATATCCTCAAGACGTATCTTGGCCCACCCCTGTACGTAGGGTGTATAGGACTGCCAGAGAAATTTACCCCCCATCAACACCTCGGTACCATGATAGCCGTAGGCGGAATAATTGACGCGTGCGCCGGCAGCGGTGTTACGCTCACGCAGCGAAGCGGTTTCCTCGATCAGATAGCGGAAGGTATCGGCGGATACCTCGTTGAAACTGACGTCACAGAGTTTCCCCAGATCACTGCTCCAGAAATCGGATGAAGCCAGGTATTTATCGCCGGTACCTTTGAATACCCGGTTGAGCAACGGCATAAAAACCCGCGCGCGCGGGATTCCACCCGCCATGGTATGGGATATCAGAATATTGACATTAGCCGGAATGATGGTCTCAAGCTGCTGGGCAATCTGTTGCAATGCAGCACGAAATCGCGCAGTACCTGCGGTTCTGGCTTTATCGATGAAGCCTGCATCAAGCTTTATGGAACTCCACTCATCCGGCTTGGCCTTTTTGAGCTGTTCGACAATTGATGGCTGGCCGTCAACCGATTCCATGTCAAAACCGGCCTCCAACGGCACGTTGATGATTGAACCGCCCAGATTGGCTTCGGCGGCTGCCAGTTCCTCGGCATTCAGCGGACGCAAGCTGCCATCACTGTCACGCCGCCCCACGGTCATACCGATCACGGTCATGCCGATACGCTTGGCTTCATCGACCAAACCGTTGGCATAACCGCGCCCAAAAAGTTCTCCCGCCAGCACCAGCACATCTCCTGCCTTATATCCCGCCGCTTCCGGCAACTGCAGCATCGGCCTGTAGTCCGTCATGTTTTCCTCCACATTGAGTATCCAGTGATTGTGTATACCGTTTCACCACTCTTACCACGAACCGCCCCGGAATGTGAACAGAAAAAGCTGACCCTGCCACGCGTGACAAGGCCTCAAAAGCGTGCTATGTTGCACCTGTAGACCAGTTGTCGAGAACTGGACCACCTTACTGAACGTACGAAACGGATGAATTCCCGTGACAAAGGACAAAACACCCACGACCCAGGCAATACGTCATTTGCGCAAAGAGGGGGTTTGCTTCACCACCCATCTCTACACCTATGTGGAAAAGGGTGGCACGTCCGTATCGGCGCGCGAACTTGGCGTTGATGAGCACAGTGTGGTCAAGACGCTGGTCATGGAAGACGAACATCGCCTCCCCCTGATCATCCTGATGCACGGTGACCGACAGGTATCAACGAAAGAGCTGGCCAGAATCATAGGAACCAAGCAGATCACCCCCTGTACACCGGAAATTGCACACAAGCACACCGGCTATCTGGTGGGGGGCACGTCCCCCTTCGGCACGCGCCGCCACATGCCGACCTATATGGAAGCAAGCATTGCCGATCTGCCGGGCATACTCATCAATGGCGGAAAACGCGGCTGTCTGGTGCAGATGGCGCCGGCGGAGCTTATTCGAGTACTGAAACCGATAGTAGTGAAGGTTGCACTATAGAAGGAGGAGAGCACGATGCTTCGCAAGGCGCAAATTCGCGATGTCAAGGATATCCAGAAGCTTTTGATGGTCTACGCCAGCAGGGGAGACATGCTCTCCCGTTCACTGGCGGAACTCTACGAG
>JACAAY010000115.1 GCA_013377095.1 Desulfuromonadales bacterium | reverse complement strand
CGACCGTTCAACCGTGCGATTTGGCGATACCCTGTTCGGTCTGCTCGACAGATACGCGGTCAGCGACGAAGACCGGGCGGCAGTGCTGGAAGCGGAAAAAACGCTGCACCTTTCCCTGCATCAGTCGATTCGGGCCATCTCCGATGCCATGCTGATGCGTGACCATCAGATGGGCGATCTTCAGGAAACATCTCTTAAACTCCGCATGTTGCCGCTTTCCTCTGTGTTCGATTCCTTGCGGCGCACAGTACAGGACCTGGCCAGGGAACAGGGGAAAGGTGTGGATTTCCTGGTGGATGGCGGGGAGACGGAGCTGGACCGGAAGATCATTGAACGGATCGGAGATCCGCTGATCCACATGATCCGCAACGCCCTCGACCATGGTCTGGAACCTCCTGACGAGAGAGTCGCGGCCGGCAAGCCGCCACAGGGAACCGTTAGCCTGTCAGCCTTCTACGATGGAGGCTGCGTTACCATACGGTTGCGGGACGATGGACGAGGCCTTTCCATTGAAAAAATACGCCAGAAAGCTCTGGCCAAGGGTCTTTTTGATGCAGATACCCTGGCTGCCATGTCCCGGTCAGAGATTGCCAATATCATCTTCCTTCCCGGCTTCAGCACGAGCCCGATCATAACCGATCTGTCCGGGCGGGGGGTCGGCATGGATGTGGTCAGGAAGAACATCGTGGAAGAACTGAGGGGTGCCATCAGCATCGACACGGAAGAGGGGGCTGGCGCCACCTTTTCTCTGCGACTGCCTCTCAACCTGGCGGTTTTCCCGCTGTTCCTGGTATCCACAGGCGGCAAGACCTGCGCCTTGCCGGCCACTTCCATCACCGAAATGCTTTCCCTGGACCGGGACGAGATCATCAGCATCGTCAACAAGCGCGCCATCCGTCTGCGCGAACAGCTCATACCGGTGGAAGATCTGGCCGCCATCCTTGGGCTGCCCCATTCCGACGGTACCGGCGCTGACGCTATGGTCATCATTGTCAGGGACGGGGAGGAACAGCTGGGGTTGCTGGTTGACGGTATCCTGGGTCGTGAGGAGATGGTGGTAAAACCACTTCCACTCCACATGCAAAAACTGCGTATGGTCTCGGGCGCCACCATAGGCGAGGGAAACTGCATTATCTGCGTACTGCATGTGCCGGATCTGTTCAGACAGTCCCGTACTCTTTCTGAAACTGCACGTCAGGCTCCTCAAGATTCCGGGAATCGGCTACCGACGATTCTGGTGGTGGACGACTCTCACAATACCCGGGAGATCGAGAAGAATATTTTGGAAGCCTATGGATATCTGGTGGTCACCGCTGGTGACGGCGAGGAAGCCTTTGAGAAAACAAGGGCCGAGCTGTTCGATCTCGTCATAACCGACGTTGAAATGCCACGGCTTGATGGTTTCTCGCTGACCGAAAGGCTGCGCGATGACGAACGCTACCGCACCATACCGATCATCATCGTCACCTCCCGGGAAAAGGAGGAGGACAAAAAGCGTGGCATTACGGTCGGAGCCGACGCCTATATCGTCAAGGGTGCTTTCGACCAGTCTATGCTGCTGGAGACGGTCCGCAGCCTGATCGGGTAGGTTAAGATCCCGGACATGGAACCTTCTGGAAGTTTGATGAGCCAAGAACACCTATGGAACAAGGAGTACATCGATGAGTAAGATACCTGGCCGCATCCTGGTGGTGGATGATGATCTGTTCACCGCTGAGCTGACCGGCCTAATACTGGAAACGGTCGGCTATGAAACCGTTATTGCCGAAGGGGGCATTGATGCCTTGGAAAAAATTGCTGCTGACCCATGGATCAGCATAATCGTGTCCGACATGAACATGCCGTTTATGAACGGGATCCAGCTGTTCGAAGAAGTGCGGCAACAGGGGTATTCGCAGCCATTCGTGCTGCTCACCGGGGAAGAGGCTGCGCCTCTCCGGGAGGCAAACCCCGAGATGGACGGCATCCTGACCAAGGACGAACACCTGCAGGAGCTGTTGCCGGACATGGTGGCGTTATTCCTTGGTCGCGCATGAAAGGATGAAACACCATGGCTAGTCAGGTTGTATCCGTTGCCGCAAAGCTAAAAAGGATACGCGAGGCATTTATCAAGCAAATTCCCACCCAGCTTGAAACTATCCGTGCAGCGTATGCGGACGTCATTCAGGGGGAGGAGCAAACAATTGCGCTGGAGACCCTTCATCGACGTCTCCACACCCTGGGAGGGGCATGCGCTTCCTTTGGCCTGGCCATGCTGAGTGAAGCTGCCAAAACGGGAGAACATCTGGCCAAGGATGCCATGCGGTCCGAAATCCCCCTGGACAATCAGTGGCATGGTGGGATGCGGGAGTCGCTCGCCAGAATGGAGCAGGAGGTTGGGCTGATCGATCCTTCGGAAGGGATGGATTTCCAGGCTAGGGAACTGACCGTTGTGACCGTGGACAAACCGGAGCGGGAACGGAAGTGCATCTATCTCTGCGAGGACGACTCGTTTCAGCGACTATCGCTTACCACCCAGATTGGGTGCTTCGGATTCGAGGTTGTCTCATTTGGAGAACTGGATCATTTGCGCAACGCCGTACGCAATGCTCCTCCCGACGCGATTGTCATGGATGTGGTCTTTCCCGACCGCCCCATGGGGGGCGCCGAAATCATGGATCTGATACAGTCCGAGCGCGATGCGCCCATTCCGACCGTTTTTATCTCGTCCCAGAGCGACCTCAGTCATCGTCTTTCCGCGGTACGAGCCGGCTCCAGCGCCTATTTCGTCAAACCGGTCAACATCACCGAGCTCTGTTCAACCCTCAATGTGCTTACATCCGCAGTTCAGCCGGAAGCATGCCGTGTCCTGATTGTGGACGACGACCCGCAACTTGCCGAGTACCATGCCCTGATCCTCCAGGAGGTGGGCATGATAACCCAGACGGTCAATGACCCCTTGCAGGCCATGACCCCACTGATGGATTTTAATCCCGACCTGATCCTGATGGATATGTACATGCCGGGCTGCAATGGCATGGAACTGGCCAAGGCGATTCGCCAGATCGGCGCATACTTCAGCATCCCCATAGTATTCCTTTCCAGCGAAACCGATATCGACAAACAGTTCCACGCCATGCGCATGGGAGGGGATGAATTCCTGACCAAGCCGATCAAGCCACACCACCTGATTTCCTCTGTTGCCGTTCGCGCTGAACGGATGAAAATCATACGATCAAACTTGATTCGTGACAGCATGACCGGTCTCTTCAACCACACAGCCACCAAGGAATACCTGGATACGGCCGTAGCCCAGGCCCGGCGCACCGGGGGCGAGATCTGCTTTGCCATGATTGATGTGGACAGGTTCAAGCTGGTGAATGACACTTATGGACACCCCATTGGCGATCAGGTTCTGATAGCGCTATCGCGATTGATAGGTCAAAGGCTGCGCAAGACGGATATTGTCGGCCGATTCGGGGGCGAAGAATTCGCAGCAGTATTGACCGACTGCAAGATGGCTGAGGCGGTGGTTCTACTCGACCGCTTGCGGGAGAGTTTTTCAGAGATACTCTTTCAGGCAGGGAATGAGACGTTTTCATCCACCTTCAGTTGCGGTGTTGCGACGCTTTCGGATTTCGGAAATCCGTCGGCAATTATAAAGGGAGCCGACGAGGCGTTGTACGAGGCCAAGAATGGGGGGCGCAACAGGGTTGTGTCAGCTGGGAAGAATCGGTGATTTATCAGAAGTGAGAGATGAAGCAACTGAATACGTATAATATTTTGTATGTGTCCCTCAAAGGGGCGAGGTACTGTCAATTCCGTATCAGGGAGCGCCTAGACATAACTGATTTTTCTCGTCGAAAATCATTTGAATTAAGTCGACATCATAAGGAATCAGCATGTTGCAGAATAATGAATCTCAAAGACCACTATGCATCCAACTTGCACGCTTCAGAATTGTAACCATCCTCTTCCTGACGGCAATTATTGCAGGCTATCTTGCCATTGAGATCAGCGAGCTTCCTCTTCAGCATGGAGCGGTTTTTTACAAATCAGTTCACTGGGCCTTCGCCGCAGGTATCTGGTTGACTGGTTTAGCGGCAATTCTATTCGGGTTTAGCAAGGTTGCAGAGGCATCCGCAGCGATCGTTGCTGAGAGAAATAATTTGATCGAAATTTTCGATACCGTTCAGACGGGATTGATAGTGATTGATCGAGAGCTGAACGTCATACAAGTCAACCAGGCTGTGTGCCGGCAGTTTGACAAAACGCCAGGAAACTGTGACGGCAAACGTCTCGGTTTCATCTTGAGTTGTCCCAAAGAGCGGAATGCCCCGCTGGGTTGTGGCTACTCTCCCGACTGCGAGTCGTGTGGTCTGATGCTCTCGTTGCGGGATTGCTTGATCGAAGGTCTCTCCTGCACTGACAAGGAGGCCATGCTGCAATGCGAGGTAGCGGGTGAAATTGCCCGAAGGTGGATTCACTACGCGGTCAGACCAATCGAGATGAATAGCAAGAGATTTGCCCTGCTTTCCCTCATTGACGTTTCCGAGAGCAAAGATGCAGAAACGCTGCAGCACTCCCGGAACGAGTCATATCGTGCTCTGGTTGAAAACGTTCCGGATATTATTGTTCGCTTTGACCGGAGTGGGCGCAGGTTGTATGCCAACCCGGCTTTCGAATGCTTGATTGGTGTAAAATCAGAGCCGCTAATCGGCAAAACCATTCTCGAAAGCCAGGTATTGGGGGAGAAAATCAGTAACCAAGTCCATAATACTCTCCAGTATGTTGTGGACAGCGGCATTTCAAAGGAGACTGAAATCAATTTGGAAAGTGTGACTAATGTGGAGTCCCGATTCCATCTGGCGCACTTTGTTCCGGAATTTGACACGAACGGCGAAGTATCCAGCGTGCTACTCATTGCCCGCGATATTACCGAGCTCAGAAAATACCAAGAACAGCTGCAACACATGGCCTTCTATGACCCACTTACCAAGCTTCCCAATCGTGCTCTCTTCACTGAACGTCTTAGCCGGTTGATTGCTGAGAGGTCCCGCAGCGAACATGAAATTGCAGGCGTCATGATTCTCGATCTGGACGAATTCAAAAGGGTAAACGATACCCTGGGACATGACGCGGGTGACCGGTTGTTGTGCAAGGTTGGAGAGAGAATACGCACGTGTCTCCGTGAATACGATACGGTTGCACGCCTGGGTGGAGATGAGTTTGCAGTGCTTATTCCCGAAGTACGCCGGGAGATTGACCTGGCGGTTATTGCCCGCAAAATCCTGTATGCCGTTGATGCTCCTTTTCGAATCGCCGGCAAGGAGCTTTTCGTCACCACCAGTATCGGTATTGCCTGTTATCAGACAGATAGCGACATACCGTCCGAACTGCTCCGTTTCGCCGATACCGCCATGTACCATGCCAAAACAATGGGTCGCAACAATTTCCAGTTTTATTCGGAATCATTGACCCACCATGCTACAGATCGGATGGAACTGGAAACCGACCTGCGCAAGGCCCAGCAGCAGGGGGAGCTGGAATTGTATTACCAACCCAAGGTGAATACCATCACTGGTCTCATGGTTGGGGCTGAAGCACTTCTTAGGTGGCGTCATCCGACGCGGGGCATGATACCCCCCAACACGTTCATCGGCATTGCCGAAGACACAGGATTGATTGTCGGTATTGGGGAGTGGGTCGTACGCACTGCATGCTTCGCCGCCACAGAGTATAATTGGGACGTCATTTACCCCGTCAAGGTTGCAGTAAATCTGTCAGTGCGCCAACTTGTTTCCGGAGACTTCGTACATACCGTCCGGTCAGCACTCGCAGATTCCGGTTGCCGTCCGGAGTGGTTGGAACTGGAGATAACCGAAAGTCTACTCATGTCCCATAGCCCGCTGATTATGGAGAGTCTGGTGGCCCTGGACGAAATGGGTATCAGCATTGCCATAGATGACTTTGGCACAGGATATTCCTCGTTGGGATACCTGACCGACTTTCCCATCAGCGTCATAAAGATCGATAAATCGTTCGTTGATGAAATTATGTCACGGCAACGAAACCTGGAACTGGTCAAGGCTATTGTGTCGCTCGGACATGCTCTGGGATTCGAACTGGTGGCTGAAGGTGTCGAAACGGGGGAACAGGCGGCATGTCTCGACAGGCTTGGCTGCCACATTATCCAAGGATATCTCTATGGCAGGCCGATGCCTGCTGCAGAGTTCGAAATTTGGCAAAATGAGTTTTTTCTTAAACGAAACGCGGCCGGAAAAAGGATTTCCGAGTTGGCGCATACCCAGTGGCGGGATTACCTCACCACCGGTCATGATCTCATCGACGCGCAGCATCAGGAATTGTTCAAACGAATCACAATGCTGACACAAGCGTGTAGAACAGACAAGGGACAGAGCGAGATATCACGTCTCCTTGATTATCTGGGAGAATACGTTCTGACACATTTTGACGCCGAGGAGGAACTGCTCGTAACGATCGGTTCTTCGCGCTACGAAGAGCATAAGGCAGCTCATAACAATTTCACGGAGGTTGTGAAAATGCTTATTTCCCGCTTCATAGAAGAAGGCGCGACCTTTGACCTTACCGTTGAAATCAACTCTGTGGCTGTTGACTGGCTTACCAGACATATCTGCACCATGGACAGGGATCTTGCATCCCGGATCAGTCAGTTTAACGGTATGGTGGCTGCTGTTAGTAAGGAGTAACCTGGGGTTTTCTTCCGTTTCACAGTCAAAGCCTCATTTTTAAGTTCGATATATATGGGGCTCCTGGTCGTTAGGTTTCACGGCAAATGCTCCCACAATTTTATTAAAAACGCGGGAGCCAATTATATGTATTTAATAACAATACAATGGCAGCCCGTTGGCACCTCGGGTTTTATCTTTCCCATGATAACCGTCACAATGCCTTGTCAGTTTTTACTAAACTATAAACTCGACTCGTGCTATCATTTTTAATGAGAGATAAATATCACCAACTAAAACAGGGTGGGCGCAGTGGGCACAGATGATGATTTGCAGGATTTGACCGACTCGGAATTAGTTGCACTCCTTGAAGAATCTGACAGGAATATGGCGCGTATAGTTGAAGATACGATTCAAGCTGTTCTGCGCTCTGGCGCCATTCTGCCTCATAACCTTCAAGACGCTGCGCGGGATGTTTTGGAACGACGGGGCAAATTGCGAGAAATACTTGGCTCCAAAATTGAGATTAGAGAAGCCCTTGATGAAAGACAATGGTGATGGATAGCATAGAAGAACGAGACAGCACCTTCCTCCAAAGCGACATGTATGGCAAGATGATTCACTATGCATTAGCCAATCGTGTTATCAGCATTCCAAAACTTCGCGTACCTTCCCAGCCAGATCAGGCAACGTGAATGGCTTTTGAATAAAGTGAAAACCCTCATCAAGTACGCCGTGGGGAGCGATAACATTTGCAGTATATCCGGACATAAACAGGAGCTTGATATCCGGGAAGAGGTCCTGAACGTTCTTTGCTAATTCTCGTCCATTCATCCCCGGCATGATCACGTCGGTTATGAGCAAGTGAATCTTGCTTGGGTGTTCTTTTGCCAACCCAATAGCCACATCAGGACTGGTTGCAGCCAGGACGGTGTATCCCTGCTCTTCGAGCATCATCATTGCAGTATTCAGGATCGTTGATTCATCCTCCACTAACAGGATCGTCTCTTCTCCACGCTCGAGAGGCGCTACCAGAGATTCTGTGCGTGTCTGATTTATATCGCCCACATATCTGGGGAGATAGATTGTAAAAACAGTTCCTTGATTCGGTTTGCTGTCAACATTAATGAATCCCTTATTCTGCTTGACAATACCATAGACTGTAGCCAGCCCGAGGCCAGTTCCCTTGCCAGCGTCTTTGGTCGTAAAAAAGGGCTCGAAGATGTGAACTATCGTTTCTTCGTCCATTCCGCAACCGCTGTCGCTAAAGGTGAGTTGCACATATTCTCCAGGGTCAAACCCCTTGATATCAGTACAAAACTGCTCGTCGATGACACAGTTTCCCGTCTTAATTGAGATCTTGCCGATATCAGCAATTGAATCACGTGCATTGACGCACAAATTGGCCAGGATTTGATCAATATGAGACGGATCAATTTTGATGGGCCACAGGTTTGACGCCGGTTGCCAATTGAGGTGGATGTGTTCACCGATAAGCCGGTGCAGCATACTGAGCATCCCAGTCAAGGTCTCATTCAGGTTCAATACTTTAGGTGCGACAGTCTGCTTGCGGGCAAAGGCCAGGAACTGCCGCGTCAGATCAGCGGCACGTTTTGCCGCATTACTGATTTCCATTAACCTGGTGTACAGCGGATGGGATGATTCCGTTTTCAAAAGACCGATTGTGCTTGACCGAGAATGACGGTTAATATGTTGTTAAAATCATGTGCTACGCCTCCTGCCAGACGTCCTACCGATTCCATCTTCTGGGATTGCAGAAGCTGCATTTCAAGTCTGGTTTTCTCCTCAGCTTCCTGTTTGCGCTCAGTGATATCACGGGATATGCCGAACAAACCCGTTATGGAGCCCGACTCGTCATGAATTGGGCCTTTGGTCGCCAAGTAGGTTTTCCGTCCATCAACGGTAGTAATTTGTTCTTCGATAGTAACGACTTTGCCACCAATCATAATCTCCCGGTCATTGGTCATAAGAAGATTGGATTCATTCTGAGCTAACAAACAGGAATCGTCCCGCCCAATGATCTCTGCGCGAGATTTGCCGAAGAGTCGTTCCACTTCATTGTTGACAATTATATAGCGACCCTTTGTGTCTTTGATGAACACCGCATCGTTGGTGCCATTGATGATCGATGACATCTGGTTACCTTGTTTTGTTAACTCTTGGTTTGCGTTCTTTAGCGCTTCTGTTTTAAGGCGAACCATCTTCCGGAGAAGTATTACGAATCCCAAGGTGACCGCCAGACAAGCTGCAAGAATAGCAGCCACAATCACAATACGGGTCTGGTCATGCCTTGGATCGGGATCGAAGAGAAATTCATCAAGTGAAAAATTCCGCGGAAGCATTCCGAGATCCGCATAAGTATCGGCAATGTGTTGCCACCTGCCTGGATTCATGTATCCCAGCTCAACCAGGTCGGGTTGTATCAGCGTTGCCATCTGATGAGCTTCAAAAAGAAGGTGTTCGCGGGTCTTGCTGTGGGAGTAATCTGAAAGAATAAGGTCTGCGATCTCCTCGGGATGGGCCATGGCATACTTCCATCCGCGCAGGCTTGCCTCCCGGAACGCCTTGACACGGGCAGGGTGTTTTTTCAGTTCCTGTTCAGTTGTAAAGAGTGTGTCACCGTAGAAATCTATACCGCCTGAACGGGGTGAATATGCATTGTAATGAAAACCAGCTTTGTTCAGGAAGAACAGTTCATTGGTGACATAGGCAGACATGGCGTCAACCTTGCCATCTATGAGGTCCTGCACATTGAAGTTATGTTTGATCAGGCTCAACAGGTCGGTAGATACCCCTTCCTTATTTAAATATGCGGATATCTCATCTGAATTTTTATCAAGCATGATTCGCTTGCCGATTAGACTATGTAGATTCTGGGTTGGTGAATTTTGGGCAGTTATCAGTACAATCGGTGAATGCTGGAAGATGACACATAGAGCAACCACAGGTTTTCCCGCAGCACGTTCAAGAAGTAAGGTGCTAACGTCAATACCGTATTGTGCTTTGCCCGCAAGCACCTGATCGACTATCCGTTTGCCCGGCTCAGCCTCGATAAAATTTACGTCCAGCCCGTTTTCCCGGTAGTAACCTTTGGCCTTAGCAGCATAGTAGCCGGCAAACTGGAATTGATGTTTCCATCGCAATTGGAGATTTACGGTATCGAGAGCATGTGAGGATGAAGCGATGCACAGTTGGCAAATCAAGGTAAGCACACAGAGGAATTGTATGTGGGCAAGACGAGAAAAATTGCCTTTTGCTTTGAATTGATGAGTGACTTTCAACATTTTCCTATTTGCACGATTTATCAACTAATGGATTTAGGTCCGGAGATGAATTACCTATACCGTTGTTTATTTGCATGCCTTGAGAATAACGATTCTCGACGTGAACAACACGTTATGTGTTAACCCTTAATCAGGCCACGTCAGAAGCACGAACTTCAGCAGCCATTACAGTGTTTCGAAGCAGCATTGCAACTGTAGTTGGACCCACTCCTCCCAACCTTGGTGTTATCCATCCTGCGACTTCGCCGACGGATTCGTCAACATCCGGCAACAGTTTTTTGCCTTCCCATGAAATCCCGCCACTGATAACTGTTGCTCCAGCTTTAATCATTTCAGGTTTGACTATGCTTGGACTGCCAACAGCTGCAATAACAATATCGGCGCGTTTCGTATAGGCTGCCAAGTTTTTTATGCCGGTATGCACTACCGTCACAGCTGCATTGGCATAAGGTTGTTTGAGAGTAAGTAGAAGAGAAAGAGGACGACCCAGTGTTGGCCCTCGTCCGACAATAACAACCTCCTTTCCCTCCACGGGAATTTCGTAATGCTTGAGTATTGCCTGAATGCCTGCTGGAGTACAGGGGATAGGCCCTGGCTCTTGCAAAACTAGCCGTCCTAAATTAACAGGATGCAGCCCATCAGCATCTTTGTGAGGGGCTATTTGCATGAGGGCTTGATTAAAGTCAAACCCTGATGGTACTGGATACTGAATAATAAAAGCGTCAACATTTATGTTTGTGTTGAAGTGATGAACAGCCTTCAGAAGATCCTCTTGTGTTCCGTTTTCATGTATTTCAAGATGAAATGATTCAATTCCAACAGATTTACAGGTTTCATGCTTTTTGTTGACGTAACTGATACTTGCGCTATTCTCTCCGACCAGAATAGTGCCGAGTCCAGGATAAATACCCAGCTTTTTTAAGTTTTTAACACGTTCAGACACGTCATTTAAGACAGCTTCAGCTACAACTTTACCATAAAGAAACTTTACTGACATTTTGACTCCTTTTTAATTGTGGTGAGTCAATAAGTTGGCTGGTCAAATCCGGCCATTCATCGAAAATGGATATTTACGGTCAAACAAAAAAATACTCTAAAGTTTTCCTCGTTTCAGTAATACAGGGGGCTAATAATACCGCTTAACAAATGTACTCTTGAACATGAAGAACGACAAGGGAATGATGATCAAACAGACATTTTGATTCATTTTGTCCAGGTTGGGTTATTGAGGAATTGGATGAAAACGGCTCTATTGGCAATTTCCGCAAAAATAGGCAAATAGAAACAAGTTTAGAGCATTAAGATAAATTTAAAATCATTAGCTCACATTGCTGAATAGTGACCCCATATTGTTAGTTTCAAGGCCTTGCACCCCCAGGCTTTCTTCTCACCCATATCCATCCTTCCTTTTGCTGCAAGACCCGGATTTTCTGGCGGATGAGCATCACCCTTGAGAAAATCCATTCCTGCCAAAACGCATACTATTGCATCAAGCGCGTCTGCCGATTCTGTTGCATTGGAATAGGCTCTCTGACTGATACTCATTCCGAGCTCTTCGAGGGCATTCAATATGCCGATGCGGGCTTGAACTGCTTCAGGTTTCTTGTAGGTTCGGGATTGCAGGCCATACATGGACAAGGTAGCTGCCGGGTACCTTGTACCCTGAACATTGCCCGGGACATAACTGAACTCAAGCATGCAGAACAAGAAAAACAAAATTTCGAAAAACAGCTGCTCCATACTCAGAAACTCGAGAGCCTTGGGGTATTGGCCGGAGGCATCGCCCACGACTTCAACAACATACTCACCTCCATTGTCGGTAATGCCGACTTGGCATTGTTGAAAATGAACCCGGCGTCATCTGCCATCGACAATCTGCATAAAATTGAGCAGGGTGCGGCAAAAGCAGCTGATTTGGCCCAGTAGATGCTGGCCTACTCCGGAAAGGGTAAGTTTTTAGTTGAACCATTGGATATGAACAGCCTTCTGGAGGAGATTCTTCACATGTTAGACATAATGTCTGTCAGTAGAAAGTAAGCGACCTGCCCCTTGCAAACGTGGGTTATGTTGTGAATGGGAATTCATCACACAGAGCCACAATCAAGGAGGCAGGTCATGAAGAAGAATATCACATTTGTCGGGCTTGACGTTCACAAAGACTCCATCGATGTTGCACTCGCTGATTTCGGTCGCGATGGGATTGTTCGGTTCTATGGCACTATTGGCGGAGACCTTGATTCGCTTCACAAGGTTAACCAAGGTTGCTACTACCTTCATAACCGGAAGTTCGGCTACAGTGGACCTCCGGTGGATGGCTCTACAATGTTCCAGGATTTCAGACGGTGGTATTCGAACTAAAGGATGGTAAGCGTTTTCTGCTCGGAACGGATGAACTGTAAACGCTGGTTCATGCCGGCGCTGTTATCATCAGTAGATCTACTCAAAGGGTGATTTATAAGGGGTGAGATGCTTATATGAAGTGAAATAGTTGCGTCTGCACAGACAGTACCCGCCGCAATACTATCGGCCTTCGGGTGATGAATTGAAAGATACCGGTGGTCCGGGTGACTTCTTGTTGATCAGGCAACTACAGCCTGCAGCTGAATTCTGTCAGCTGTTGCCCGCACATATTTCTGCCGGCCATGGCCTGGAAGAGGTATTTCTTCAATATTGAGAAGGCCTGCTGCAACCAGGATGTCAACGTCACGCTTGACCGTGCTCCTGTCGCGCTTCAGGCGATGAGCAATTGCAGTGATGGATGATGGTTCTGCCTTGGCTGCACGAAACAGTTCGAGCCTTGCCGGCGTCATTACGGCAAACATATCCCCCGGGTCTTCAAACGTAAGGGTAAACTCCGGCTCAGGAACTTCTCCGCGGTCAAGCTGCTTGGCGGTTTCACGCACACGTGCAAAGAATTCTTCCGTGGTTCCCGTCTTAACGGTTACGTTGCGCATTATATTCCTCCAGTACCATTGTCCATTCCTGTTCAAAGCGTTGTTCGATTTCCTCGAAACTCATCGAATCTATCGGCTCGACATTCCCTTTGAAATGCCGATGGTGTCCGTGTCTGTTGTCATACCCAATTACCCTGCCGTTATCGCCGCTGAATATCAGGTGATTGATATATGCCAGATTGTAGCGGGTGATAACTCCATTGTCCTGCCACACCTCATATCTGAGCGTGCCATTTCCACGCTTGCGCGATACCAAGAGTGACTGGTCGATGATTTTTATTTCAGCCATGAACTTTTATACCATGCCTGAATAATGGCTGCAACAACGGAGTTGGTGGGAGAAATGCTCAATATTCCTGGTTCTCCTTTTTAAAGGGATTCTCAAACCCGTAGGGAGGCTTGTAATCCCTCCCCAGCTCCCGGCACATCTCGGCGTTGAGCAGGTTCAGCTCCTCCTTGATCCTCTCCGCCT
>JACAAY010000114.1 GCA_013377095.1 Desulfuromonadales bacterium | reverse complement strand
GAATTGGATTTGGGCGGTTTCTCGGACTGGCGGTTGCCAACCGAAAAGGAGTTGATTACCATCAACGATTATTCAATCCCCTTTCCCGCGCCGACAATCAACACAACATTTTTTCCGAATTCCAAAACCGGATATGATGCCTATTACTGGTCTTCAGCCCAGTATGTTCATGACTCGAGGTACGCCTGGGCAGTGGACACCGGGCAGGGTGGGGTCGAACCCAATTTCAAATACTCAAACGGGTATGTACGGTGTGTGCGCGGAGAAGCGCGCCCGTTGCCGAACTTTATCGACAACCACAATTGTACGGTGAGTGACACGTCTACCGGGCTTATGTGGCAGCAGGGCGATCAGCCGTCATCCTGGGATTACGCCCTCACCTATTGCAACACCCTTACTCTCGGCGGAACTTCCGGATGGCGAGTACCGAATATAAAGGAGCTGCAATCTTTAGTTGACTACACCAGACAATATCAATCTATTAACACCACATTTTTTCCTAATACAAATACCTATTACTGGTCCTCGACTACGGATGCAAAATATCCAAGTGCGGCCTTTGTTGTTACTTTTGATGTCGGTTATGTTCAGGATTCTCCGGACTCGGGCAAGAATTCATACTATTTTGTCAGATGTACGCGAAACATTCCGACAGCCCCTTCCGTATCCACAGCTGCAATATCAGCCATATCCCAGACAACCGCAACCGGTGGCGGCAACGTTACCTCAGGTGGTGGTGATACGGTCACCGCAAGAGGGGTCTGCTGGGGTATATCCGCCAACCCGACAACCGCCGGCAGTCATACAACGAACGGAAGCGGGACCGGTGTTTTTACCAGCGCGATAGGCGGTCTGGCGGCATACACCACCTATCATGTCCGCGCCTATGCGACAAATTCGGGGGGTACGACATACGGGGATGATATTTCCTTTACGACTAACCTCTGTACCAGCGATGTAACACGGGGAGGAACCGGCTACGGGGCGATCCAGGACGCCCTAAGCAGCGGGAGCGGTGCGGAGATCAAAGCTGTTGCCAGGGTCTTTTCGGAAGAACTGCTCTTCTCAAACAGCAGCGCCCTGACGCTGAATGGCGGGTATGTCTGCGGGTTTGGTTCCTCGAATGGTCTGACGATGATACATGGAACCATAACTCTGGCAGGTAACGCCGCCGTGACCATGGGCAATATCGAGGTATACTGAGTAGAGTACAGACAGATACGGCACTACAGTGAGAAGAGGGAGTCAGAGTACGATAACATTTAAAGGAGGAATACCCATGTCAAAGAAGAAATTGTCCCTTTCATGCTGCATTTACCTGTTTCTTGTCTCCTCTGCATTTGCTCCGGTTGCCTTCGCGGCCAGCGTGGAGACGGTCGGCGACCTGAAGGTTGACGGGCAGATATGGAGCACCAGCGGTGGCTTCAAGTTCCCGGACGGGAGCACATGGACAACCGGAAGCATGAGCGGTCTACTCTTCAACGTTGGCTTTGATGTTGACAATTCCAACAGCAACGCAGGCAACCTCAACTCAGGGGCAATCAAGTTCGGTGCCGGCGCAACCGGTGAAGCTGTTGCATCACAGCGCATTGGAAGCGGGAACGTGAATGGCCTCGATTTATACACCAATTCAACTTCGCGGCTTGCCATAACAAACAGCGGTTTCGTGGGGATCGGCACCCGCGCCCCCGCCTTCCCGCTGACCGAGGCCGCTGTTAACGGGCAATGGACCCGTGCACAGTTCGGTAATCACTATCCCCTCTATTTGATGGAATTTCCGCCCGCTATCGGCTTTAATGTTTATGCTCCCGGAGGAGGAGTGGTGACATACGGGAGTACGCACCCGGCCGGGTTTCTGGCCTTCGACTGGAACACTCCGGGTGGATTTGAATTCAAGACCGCCCCTTCGGCCGCTGCAGGTACCAACATTGTAATGTCTACCCGTTTGGCAATAACCAATGACGGCAAGGTCGGGATCGGCAGCACCACTCCGACCCAGGCCCTTGACGTAGTTGGAAACATTAACGCCAGCGGCAATGTTACTGCAGGAAATATTACGGCCAGCGGCTCCCTGACCGGCCACGACGGCTATTTTACCAGCAGCCTGAACCTCGATCAGGGGAATACTAACAATGGTGGTTTGAACGGCGCCGTGTTGACCTTCGGCAACGGCAGCGGCGAGGGGATCGCCTCCAAACGCACCGCAACCGGCAATCAATTCGGCCTTGATTTTTATACCAACTTCAACAATCGGATGTCGATCACCAATGGAGGCGATGTCAATGTCATCGGCAATGTAACTGTCAAGGGGATGATGAATATGGGCTCTGGAACGGGAACGACCGAAGCTCCTTCAAATTCGATTATTGTTCGAAAAACAAATAGCTTGAATAATACAGCAGGAAATAAAGTGGCTGTAACTGATTGGCTTGCGCTGCTGCGGAACGGCACCAACGGCGGGTTTTCTATCAGCAACACTTCGGCGGGCTGGAGCGGTGTAGTAAGCTGCATGGGGATGAACAGTGCTAATGCTTCTGTAAACAAGTATCTCGAAGTTGGTCCTGGTCCCGTTACCACTGCACTTTTCAGTGATGCGGATGGCGTCGTTAATTTTCAATGTAACTTTGGAGATCCATACGGTAACGGTCGTATCACGCATGTCAGCCTCTTCCGGAAGGCAGGAGATTACATGTGGTTAGGAACAATTATATCTGACGTCAACCAGTAATGCCTGATCCTGACGGTTGCTCATGCTGTGTATATGAGACCGGCGGGGACGGACAAAGGGCGGGACATATTTTTTATTATCTACCAGAGCAGCTGTCGCTCTGACATGATCTCCCTGAGCTTGCCGCTGAGTGGATCCCTGAATTGCAGACTGCGGGCGATCAACTGGAGCGGCGTATCGAAATTGTCCTCGTGTTCCGGTTGCAGTTCGGGATAGAGCCGGTCGTTCAAAATCCCGAAGCCGAGACCGCCCATGTGGATCCGGAGTTGGTGGGTTTTGCCGGTGTGAGGTTTTAGTTCGAAGTAAGCTCTTTCTCCCCTGACCTCCTTGAGGCAGATCGTGGAGCGGGCATTGACCACGCCAGTCACCGTTTTCATCCTGAACCATGGCTCACCCTGCTCGATCCTGTTCTCCACGTTCCATGAGGCTGTTTGCTGATGCTGCTGACAGGTTGCGATTGCCAGATAGGTTTTTTCAACCTGACCATTCAGGAAGAGCTTTCCGTAGAGTCCCCTGCTCTTCTTGCTGACGGAAAATAGCACCAGTCCGGCTGTTTCGCGATCGATACGGTGCAGCGGCGCCAGATCACGGATGCCGGTTCTGATCCGTAAGCGATTCAGCAGACACTGGTCAACATAGCGCCCCCCCGGGGTAACCGGCAGGAAATGGGGCTTGCAGGCCACCAGAATATGGTCATCCAGAAAGAGTATCTGTTCAGTGAAAGGAATCTGCGGCTCAGTGCTGACTTCCCGGAAGTAAAATATGCGCCCCTGGGGTGCATATTCCGTATCCAGCGCTATGGGCTGGGCATTTTCACCATGGACCTTGCCCTCTAAAATCCGTCGTTCCCAAACCTCACGGGAAATTGAGGGAAATCGTCCACACAGAAACGTGAGAATAGTGGGATAGGGTTTTCCGGTTTGCGGCATGGTAACTACGGAAGGGTGCGTCGAAATACCCATGAATGGTTTCCTCGATCAGTATCATGAAGTAAAAACCATAACATCTTGAGTTTGTGAATGATACCACGTATATTGGCCAGCGACATACAGATCGCCATCAACGGCTTTCTTCGTACGACGAAAAATATACACGTGAATTAAAAGGGTTATATTTGCCATGCTTCTGATGATTGATAACTACGACTCCTTTACCTTTAACATCGTCCAGTACTTCGGCCAACTGGGCCAGGATGTGCAGGTACACCGCAACGACAAGATAACCCTGGACGAGATAGAAAATCTGAGGCCGGAGCGACTGGTCATTTCCCCCGGCCCCTGCTCGCCCGAAGAAGCCGGGATTTCCGTTGCCGCCATCACACGCTTTGCCGGTAAAATCCCTATCCTGGGAGTCTGCCTCGGTCACCAGGCCATCGGAGCCGCCTTTGGCGGCAATGTGGTCCGCAGCATCTCGTTGATGCATGGCAAGACCTCTCCCATCCACCATGATGAAAAAGAACTCTTCCAGGGACTTCCCAACCCTTTCCAGGCTACCCGCTATCACTCGCTGGTGGTTGACCGCCCCACCCTGCCGGACTGCCTGGAGGTTACCGCCTGGGTGGAGAACGGCGAAATCATGGGGCTGCGCCACAAACATCTTCCCATCTGGGGGGTGCAATTCCACCCTGAATCGATCCTGACCGAGGGGGGCATGGCTCTCCTGGGAAATTTCCTGGAGATCAGCGCAACCCGAGCCTGACAAGCTGGAACTAACCGACTTGTGCTATACTTTGACCAGCAACATCAAAAAGTCAAACTATCCGCACGAGGAGGTCACCATGAAATACTTTTTTCTTCTCCTGGCCATCACCGGGCTGGCCGTCAATGCCGAAGCCGCCATACAAACCAAATTGATCGAGTATACGCAGGGCGACACGGTTCTGGAAGGCTATCTGGCCTGGGACGATGTAAACGCTATCAAACGTCCCGGCGTGCTGGTGGTGCATGAGTGGACCGGTCTCGGTCCCTACGTAAAGAAACGGGCTGAGATGCTGGCCAAAATGGGATACGTGGCCTTTGCTGCCGATATCTACGGAAAAGGCATCCGCCCGAACAATCCCGCCGATGCCGCCAGAATCGCCGGTATCTATAAAAACGATCGACCGTTGTTGAGGGTCCGCGCCTCCGCGGGACTTGAACAGCTCAAGAGACAGAAACTCGTTGATACGCAACGCATTGCCGCCATCGGCTATTGTTTCGGCGGCACCACCGTCCTGGAACTGGCACGCGACGGTTCGGACGTGAAGGGCGTGGTCAGCTTCCATGGCGGACTCTCCACACCCACGCCCCGGGATGCAATCAATATCAAGGCCAGGGTACTGGCCCTGCATGGCGCCGATGACCCCTTTGTCAAAGCGGATGAAGTGGCCGCCTTTCAGGATGAAATGCGCAAAGCCGCTGTAGACTGGCAGTTCATCAGCTATGGCAGTGCGGTGCACAGCTTCACCAATCCCGGAGCTGGCAGCGACAACAGCAAAGGAGCTGCCTATAATGAGAAAGCCGACAAACGCTCCTGGGAAGCCATGAAGCAGTTCTTTGCCGAGATATTCAGGTGAGATCCGTTCAGCAGATGAACGGATTACGATTTTTTCAGGGGGAAGGTTGCATATTCCCCCTGTTTTTTTTATAGTGACGGACTGACACAATTCCAGGAAACGAGTATACGACCACATGACCAAAGAACTTGCCAAGGGCTATGAGCCCCACGACGTTGAAAAGAGATGGTACGCGGAATGGGAACAGAAGGGTTATTTCCACGCCGAAGCCACATCGGACAAAAAACCGTACTCCATCGTCATCCCCCCACCCAATGTCACCGGCGCCCTGCATATGGGGCACGCCCTCAACAACACCCTTCAGGATATTCTCTGCCGCTGGAAGCGGATGCAGGGGTACAACGTGCTCTGGATGCCGGGCACCGACCATGCAGGCATTGCCACCCAGAATGTGGTTGAGCGCCAGCTGGCGGCCGATGGACAGGACCGTCATGACCTGGGTCGGGAAGCATTTATCGAGCGGGTCTGGCAGTGGAAGGCCGAATCGGGCGGCCAGATCATCGGCCAGTTGAAGCGCCTGGGCGCCTCCTGCGACTGGGAGCGGGAACGTTTCACTATGGACGAGGGACTTTCCAGGGCGGTGCGCACGGTATTCGTGAAACTGTACCAGGATGGACTGATCTACCGCGACAACCGCCTGATCAACTGGTGCCCCCGCTGCCACACGGCGCTTTCGGATATCGAGGTCGAGCATGAAGATAAAAAGGGACATCTCTGGCACATCCGCTACCCGGTGGTGGGTGAAGCGGGACGTTTTGTCACCGTTGCCACCACCCGCCCCGAGACCATGCTGGGCGACACCGCGGTGGCGGTTCATCCCGAGGACGAACGCTACGCAGATCTGATCGGCAAAAAGGTGCTCCTGCCGCTGGTCAATCGCGAGATTCCGGTGGTGGCGGACGAGTACGTGGATCGCGAATTTGGAACCGGCGTGGTCAAGATCACCCCGGCCCACGACTTCAATGACTTCGAGGTCGGCCTGCGCCATGGTCTGGACAAGATCAACGTGCTGGACGAGTCCGGTGTGATCAACGCAGCCGGTCACCAGTACGAGGGGATGGATCGCTTTGCCGCACGTACCCGCATCGTGGCCGAACTGGAGGAGGCGGGACTGCTGGAGAAAATTGAGGATCACGCCATGTCGGTGGGGGGCTGCTACCGCTGCAAGACCGTGGTGGAACCCTATCTGTCGCTGCAGTGGTATGTCAAAGTTGCCCCGCTGGCCGAAAGAGCACTTAAAGCGGTCAAGGAAGGAAGGACCCGCATCCTGCCGAAACAGTGGGAAAACACCTACTACGACTGGATGGAAAACATCCGCGACTGGTGCATCTCGCGTCAGATCTGGTGGGGCCATCGCATCCCGGCCTGGTTCTGCGATCACTGCGGCGCGGTCACCGTTGCCATGGAAACTCCAACCGCCTGCTCCAGTTGCAACAGCGACGAGATCCGCCAGGAAACCGACGTACTGGACACCTGGTTTTCCTCTGGCCTGTGGCCCTTTTCCACCATGGGGTGGCCCGACCAGACCCCTGAACTGAAGAGTTTCTACCCCACCTCCTGCCTGGTGACCGGTTTCGACATTCTCTTCTTCTGGGTGGCCCGCATGATGATGATGGGTCTCCACTTCATGGATGAGGTGCCCTTTACGGATGTGTACATCCATGCCCTGGTGCGCGACGCCCAGGGACAGAAGATGTCAAAGTCCAAGGGGAACGTGATCGACCCGCTGACGATCATTGACCAGTACGGCACCGATGCCTTCCGTTTCACCCTGGCCGCCTTTGCCGCCCAGGGACGCGACATCAAGCTGGCCGAGGAACGCATTGCCGGTTATCGCAACTTCTGCAACAAGGTCTGGAATGCTGCCCGTTTCACGCTGATGAACCTGGATGGGTTTGATCCGGAAACCGTTGTGTTCGAACAGCTCTCCCTTTCCCAGGGGGACAAGTGGATTCTGCACCGGCTTAACGAAACCGCCCGCCTGGTTGATGAAACTCTGACCGGTTATCGCTACAATGAAAGTGCCACGGCGCTCTACCAGTTCACCTGGAGCGAATTCTGCGACTGGTACCTGGAACTCTCCAAGCAGGATCTCTACAACGGCACACCGGAGCGCAAACAGACTACCCAATATATTCTCTGGTATACTCTGGACCATCTCCTGCGCATGCTGCATCCTTTCATGCCCTTTATCACCGAGGAGATCTGGCAGGCATTGCCGAAACAGGGACGGGGGACCGGGAGCCAGGGACCAGCAAGCATCATGCTTGCTTCCTTTCCAATGACGGTCGAATATCTTGCCTTCCCCGAAGAGGCAGTTGCCATGGAGCGGGTTATGGATGTCATCAGCGCCATCCGCAACATCCGTGGCGAGATGGAAGTGCCGCCAAGCAAGCAGATTGCGGTTCTGCTTTCCTGCACCAGCCGGGAAAGTCTCGAGCTGATGCAACGGAGCGAAGGCGCCATCATCAACCTGGCCCGTATTTCTGAATTGACCATCGGGATGGAGCTGGAAAAGCCGGAGGATGCCTCCATCCAGGTAGCCGGAGACGTACAGATTTTTGTGCCGCTCAGGGGACTGGTCAACGTGGAGGAAGAGGAACGGCGGCTGACCAAGGAGATTGGCAAAATCGAGAAAGAGATCGAGATGTTCTCGAAAAAGCTGCAGAACCCCAGCTTCGTGGATCGTGCGCCAGCAGATGTGGTTGCCAAGGAACGGGAGAAACTGACCGAGGTAACCGGAAAGAAACGGGTACTGGAAGAGAGCCTGGAAAAGATCAGAAGCCTGAAGTAAACCCACTTTTTCATTTACGAGCCGTCAGGAACCCCATGGATACACAGAACGTCGCCATATTCGCCAAAGTACACGACCCCCGCTGCCAGGATGTGGCCACTGAACTGATCAGCTGGCTGGAGCGGAACAACCACGTCCACCTGATCGAGGAACACCTGGCGCGCCACCTTGGCCGTACGGATGGCATCACCCGGGAAGAAATCCTGCTGCAGGCCGAACTGGTGGTGGTGCTGGGGGGCGACGGCACCCTGCTCTCCGTTGCCCGTTTGTTCTACGGCAAGGAGCTACCCATCCTGGGCATCAACCTGGGAAGCCTCGGATTTCTGACCGAAGTGACGGTTGAGGAACTCTACCCCGAACTGGAACGATGCCTCGCGGGCACTCACACCACCTCTCCGCGCATGATGCTGGAGGTCAGGGTCCTGCGGGAAGGTAAACAGATCGAAAAATACCCCGTACTCAACGAAATCGTAATCAACAGGGTTGGCGTGCTGGCCCGCATCGTCAACCTGAAGGCTCAGGTCGACCACCACATCCTGACCAATTTCAAGGCTGACGGACTGATTGTTTCTACACCCACCGGCTCAACCGGCTACTCCATGTCTGCTGGCGGTCCGGTCATCCACCCCCAGGTGAGTTGCATCGTCATAACGCCCATCTGCCCCCACACCCTGACCAACCGACCTATCGTGGTAACCGATCAATCGGTCATCTCCATCACCGTTACCTCTGCCCTGGATGACAAGGTCTACCTGACCCTTGACGGCCAGGTTGGCTTCGAGCTCCTGGAAGGCGACTCGGTGGAGGTTCGCAGAGGCGCGACCAGCACCCATTTGGCCGTACCCAAAAACCGGGATTATTTCGAAGTTTTGAGAACAAAGCTGAAGTGGGGAGAGAGGTAAAAGGCGGTTCAAGATTCGTGGTTCATGGCTTTAAACCTTGAACCAAGAACCTTGAACTTAGAACATGCTTTATTGAGGTTTTATGCTGACCGACCTGTCCATCACCAATGTTGCTATCATCGATTCGCTGCACCTCTCCTTCCGGTCGGGGCTGACCATTCTGACCGGCGAGACCGGCGCCGGCAAATCGATCATTATCGACGCTGTGGGCCTGATCATGGGCGATCGTGCTTCCGCCGAACTGATCCGCTCCGGCGCTGATGAGGCGGTGGTGGAGGCACTGTTCAATATTTCAGGCCTGCCGGAAGTTGGTCAGTTGCTGGAGGAATCCGGTTTCGAACAGGGTAGTGAACTGCTCATAAAACGCTCCATCTCTCGCTCCGGAAAAAACCGCATCTTCATTAACGGCGGCATGGCTACCCTGGCCCTGCTGACCGATATCTCCCGTCGCCTTATCAACATCTATGGCCAGCACGAGTCCCAGACCCTACTCAGACCTGAAAACCAACTCCAACGGCTGGATGCCTTTGCCGGTACTGTTGCCCAACGGGAAGCGTTTGCCACACTCTACCGGACACTCCAGGAGCTTCGGGAACGCCTTGAACGGATCGACGAGCAGGAACGGGAATTATCGCGCAAACTGGATCTGCTGTCATTTCAATCGCAAGAGATCGCGCAGGCCGAACTAAGAAGCGGTGAAGAGGAAGAACTGGAAGAGCAGCGGCAGTTGCTGGCAAATGCGGAAAAGCTTGCAACCACCACTGCCGAGGCATTTGATCTGCTCTACGGCGGCGATGGAGCTCTGTTGGGAAGCCTGAAGCGGATCAGCACCTCCATCCGTGATGTCGCCTGCATCGACCATTCCCTGGGGGATCTGTCCGCTTCGCTGGAAACAGCTTTCCTGCAGCTGGAGGATGTGGCCATCGGCTTGCGCAGCTATACTTCCCGGGTGGAGGCCGACCCGCTCTCCCTGCAACGGGTTGAGGATCGTCTCGACCAGATCAACAGGCTCAAACGGAAGTATGGCGCCACCATTGCCGACATTCTGGTCTTCAAGGAACAGGTTGACGGGGAACTGGAACAACTTCTCGGACACCAGCAGGACCGGCAGACACTGCAGGTCGAGTGTGACCGGTTGGCCAAGGAGTTGCAGATCCGGGGCGCGGAGCTGACCGAACGTCGCACCGCCGCTGCCGGTGAACTGAAGCAGGCACTGGAACGGGAAGCACGACAGTTGGCCATGAAAAATGCCGTAATCGAGGTTGCCCTGACGGTGCTGGGCGAAGCGCGCCCGAGCGGTTTTGAAAGGATTGAGCTGCTCTTTTCCCCCAATCCCGGAGAACCTCCCCGCCCCCTGGCCAAGATCGCTTCGGGAGGAGAGTTGTCGCGACTCATGCTGGCCTTCAAGCAGGTTTTGCCCGAAGGGGATGTTCCTACCCTGGTGTTTGACGAGGTTGATAGCGGCATTGGCGGCGCCACTTCGGAAACCGTGGGCAGAAAACTGAAGAAGGTTGCCTGTCGCCAGCAAGTGCTCTGCATTACCCACCTGCCCCAGGTGGCGGTCTTTGCAGATCATCACCTGCAGGTGGAAAAACGCATCGACAACGGCCGTACAGCAACCACCGTCATTCCCCTGGATGGGGCATCCCGCATTCATGAGGTCTCCCGCATGCTGGGAGGCGCCGTCATCACCGACACAACCCGTCGTCACGCCGGTGAGATGCTGGCAGCGGCGAAAGCTCCGGCGCCATGACCGCCCCCATCTCCATCGGCGTCAGCGCTTGTCTGCTGGGTGAAGCGGTCCGCTACGACGGCGGTCACAAACACGACCGTTACATCACCGATACCCTGGGGCGCTTTTTCCGCTTTGTGCCGGTCTGCCCCGAGGTTGGCTGCGGCCTGGCCATACCCCGCGAATCAATGCGACTGGAGGGTGACCCGGCCGCCCCCCGCCTGATGACCAACCGGAGCCGGCTGGACAAAACCGAGCAGATGGCGGAGTTCTGCAACACCAAGGTTGTGCAATTGGAGCAGGAGGAACTGTGCGGCTTTATCTTTAAAAAGGATTCACCCAGTTCCGGGCTGTACCGGGTCAAGGTGTATACCAACGGCATGCCGACAAAAAGCGGCAGTGGCCTGTTCGCCGCCGCGCTGGTGAGGCATTTTCCGCTGTTACCGGTGGAGGAGGAGGGACGGCTGAACGATGCCGCCATTCGCGAAAATTTTCTCGAGCGGGTCTTCGGCTATCACCGCTGGAAGGTTTTTCTGGAGGGTAGCCCCGATATCGGCGGCCTGGTGGAGTTTCATGCCGCCCATAAACTGCTGATCATGTCTCACAGCGTCCAACTCTACCGCCAGATGGGCGTCCTGGTCGCGCATGCTCGGGACATGAAACGGGCCGATCTGCTGGCAACCTACGAAGACCAGTTCATGAAAGCCCTTACCCTGCACGCAACGGTTAAGAAACAGACCAATGTGCTGATGCACATCATGGGTTATTTCAAGCGAGTTCTGACCCAGGCCGAGAAAGAGGAGCTGCTCGGGGTAATCAATCAGTACCACGATCAGCTGGCGCCGCTGATCGTACCGCTGACCCTGCTGAAACATTATGTCCGCAAATACGATCAGCACTACCTCAAACAGCAGGTCTACCTCTCACCGCACCCTGCCGAACTGATGCTGCGCAACCATGTCTGATCACCCTGTTCACACCGCATCGAACCACCCCGAGGAACACACACCGCGCTTCCGCCCCTCCCTGATCACCAAGCTTACCCTGGCAATTTCCCTGATTCTGATCGGATTCATGGGCATTCTGGATTACATCAATCTCAGAAACTTCCGTAACGTGATGATCGAATATGCGACGACCAATGCCGATCAGGTGGCTGAGATCATCAAGCAAAGCACCTACGACGCCATGCTGAAAAACGATAAGGACAGCCTGTATCGCATGGTTGGCCGCATAGCCCAAAGTAACAGCATCGAAAGGATCAGACTGATAGACCGGGACGGCAATGTGGCGTTTTCTAACATCAAAGAAGAGCGTGGAAGCGTCATCAACAAAACCGCTGAAGCTAATGTCATGGATCTTATTTCGGCAATACGGCCGGACCCGTCCCAGAGCAGGGATCTCAGCAGGGTTTACCGGACTAGCAGCGGGCAGGAACTGCTCGGTTTTACCAAGGCGATCTACAACCAGCCTGGTTGTTCAACCGCAACATGCCATTTCCACCGCACTGATGACGTGGTACTAGGGGTTCTTGATATCTCCGTTTCTTTGGAGAGTCTGCGAAAGAAATCCAGTGAGTATCGTTTGCAGTTCATCGTCTTGACCTGTCTGCTCCTGTTGCTGATCGGGGTGCTGATAACCTTTCTGGTGCGACGCCTGGTCAACCGTCCGGTGCAGCGCCTGATGAAACACATTGCCCTGGTGGCTTCGGGCGACCTGAACGCCAGGGTTTCAGCCACTTCCCGTGACGAGCTGGGAGAACTCTCCGCCGCATTCAACCGGATGACGGGTAGTCTCCAGAGGGCCAGCGAAGAAATCAACCAGTGGACCATCAGCCTGGAACATAAGGTTGAAGAACGCAGCCAGGAGATCCAGCGCATGGAAGCGCAACTGCAGCGTTCGGAGAAACTGGCTTCACTGGGCAAGCTGGTGGCGGGCATAGCCCATGAGATCAACAACCCTCTAACCGGTGTCCTGCTCTACTCCTCAATGGTGAGTCAGGACAAGCATCTTGATCCGTTACTCAAACCTGACATGGACAGGGTTATTGCCGAAACACGCCGCTGCGCCGCGATTGTCAAACAGCTGCTGGAGTTTTCCCGTGAGGCGGTGCCACACAGGGCTGCGGTCTCCATTAACAGCCTGCTGGATGGGGTCATTGCTCTCCTTCACCATCAGCCGGATTTTCGCGCTTTTACCATACACAGATTCTATGATGAAAAGCTGCCGGATGTTTTCGTGGATCCCAATCAGCTCCAGCAGGTGTTTGTCAATCTTCTTCTCAACGCCTTTCATGCCTTGCCCGAGGGGGGCGCCATCGTCATCAGCACCTACCTGTCACGCGATGGCAATTTTGTGTGCATTGAGATAGAAGACAACGGCTGCGGCATTGAAGAGGAACACCTTGGCAGAATTTTTGATCCTTTTTTCACCACCAGAACCGATGGCACCGGTCTGGGGCTTTCCATTTCCTATGGCATCGTTGAAAATAATGGCGGAAAAATCGAGGTGAAAAGCCGTGTGGGGGTTGGGAGCACGTTCACGGTCATGCTTCCGGTTGTACGAGAAACACAGGTGAAACAAGCGTGATGCCATTAACTCCGGTTTGAACGAAAACGCATAGTGTGGCAGGTTCACAGAAACTCGTTGATAATTTTCAGGAAAACGTTGGCCACGTGAGGATCGAAGTGAATCCCCGACTGTTGCTGGATGAATTGCAAACTTTTCTTCTTGGGCCAGGCCGGGCGATAGGGGCGATCGGAGCAGAGGGCATCCCAGACGTCTATAATCGAGAAGATTCGTGCGGCAAGCGGGATCTGCTCTCCCTTGAGCCTGCGGGGGTAGCCGCTGCCGTCCCACT
>JACAAY010000113.1 GCA_013377095.1 Desulfuromonadales bacterium | reverse complement strand
TACCAAGGCGGGTGCTGCATCTGACGCCACCCGTGCCGCAGAAATTTCCCAACAAGCTGCCGCTGCTCTTCAGGACTTCTCCTCCGCAATCGGCTCCATCGTCTCAGTAACCATGGCTCCCCCGGTACCAGGTAGCGTGGCATCGATTTTCAACCGCGTTATTGAGCTTCGAGGTCGGAACCTTTCCTCTGAAGCACTGCTGGAGATTGACGGCATACCCGTGTCTTTCCGGATGCTTGTGAAGAATGCAGATGGAAAAGGGCAACCCGAAGTAGTAATGCGAGAGCCGGATGACCCAACCCTGGCTCGAGTGTTGAGGCTTTCGATCGATCCCAGTCAGCTTGAAGCATCCGATTTTGCAGTTTATGAAGGTTGGTTCGGCGCTCCCGCCAGCAATAAGAAGACATTTACCCTCACTAACCCAGATGGTCAGAATGCAGATGCCAGTTTTGCCATCTCCTAAAAGACCAATTTGAACAGTCGCGGAGCCTGCTGGAAAGGAGAATAACCTGTGAATGAACTGCAAAAACGAACAGCCATGGCAATAATCAACATTTTTGAAACTGGACGGGTAAATGGCGACTACGGAGCGGTAACGGTGCTTAAGGGTGACTCAGGCCATCTGACCTACGGCCGGAGCCAAACTACGCTCGGAAGCGGGAATCTTTTTCTCCTCATCAAAGCCTATTGCGATAGGGCTGATGCTTGCTTCGCAGCGGAATTCCGTACGTATCTTCCCGCTCTGCACGCCAGAGACTTCGCGCTTGATAAAAATTTGGAGTTACGGGAGCTACTTCGGGAAGCTGGTCGCAACGACAAAGCGATGCAGGCTGAGCAAGACCGTTTTTTCGAAGCAAATTACTTCAACCCAGCCATCAAAGCGGCGTTGGCAAAGGGTGTGTCAACATCGCTCGGTCAAACTGTAGTGTACGACAGTTTCATCCAGGGGGGATTCCGAAAGGTGATTCCCTTGATCGGAGCGTCTATTGGTGACGACGGAATTGATGAACAGGAGTGGATCAGGAAGTATGTCAGTGCACGCAAAAGGTGGTTGTCGGGACTCAAGCCACCACTACCCGGCACGGTCTACCGAATGGACTCTTTCGCCCGGCTTATCGATCAGGGCGCCTGGGAATTACCTTTGCCGTTAACTGTACACGGAGTTGTCATTTCTAACGAAACTCTCGAAGGAGTCCCTCTGGTGTTGCGCGTTTCAGCCGTCGATCCCGACGAGCAGCCTGCCAAAGCACTGTATCTTACAAATCCTTACATGCGTGGCCCAGAGGTTCAGGCGGTTCAGGAGGCGCTTAATACTCACGGTTTTGCCAACAGCAGGGACGGCATTTTCGGACCGTTTACGGAAACACTGGTAAAGCAATTTCAGGAATCAAGAGGATTTAAAACAGATGGATTGGTGGGACCAGCTACCAGGAGCGCGCTTGGGCTGTGACTGAGTGAGTGGGAAAGGAGGAATACCATGCCCGATTCACTTTACAAAAAAGCAGTGAATGAACTTCTCAGTGCAAACAAAGGTAGTTATTTCCCGTCACCAGCTGATTGGCGGGACCTGTGGATCTACTTCCTCTTGGTGGATCGTTTTAACAACCCCGCGGCACCTCCACGTTTTGCTGAACCGTGCGGAACGTACCAAGGAGGGACCTTCGCTGGTATAAAAGATCGGCTGAAATACATGAAAGACCTTGGAGTCGGTGCTATCTGGATCTCTCCGGTGTTGATGAATCCGCAATGGTTTAAAGATTATTGGGGCGGATACGGAATTTTCGATTTCCTCCGCATTGAGCCGCGCTTCTGCTCTGACCCAGCTGCCGCTGCGAATGATCCCACAGTAGCTGATCGTGAATTCCGGGAACTGGTTGATTCGATTCATGACGAAAAAATGTATGTGATCCTCGACATCGTACTCAACCATATGGGAGATCTCTTCAACTACGAAGGGATGCGCGACTCCGCACCATGGAACCAAAACGGAGAGTATTCCGTCTACTGGCGTGACGGTAATGGGGTACCACAGGGAAATTGGAACGACATAGGCACCATTCCAACACTTCCGCGTGAAGCTGGAGTATGGCCAAGAGAGTTCCAACATAACGACTACTTCCGCCGACGGGGTGGGTATGATGAGAACGGCGACATCACAAAAGGGGATTTTGATCGCCTGAAGGAACTGGTGACCGAATACCTGATCCCCGAAACCAGCCTTTATCCTGTTCGAAACATCCTTATTCGCGCCTATCAGTATCTTATCGCCAAATTTGATCTGGACGGTTTCCGTATCGACACCTTGCAGTATGTCGAAACTGATTTCTCCCGTGTTTTCGGCAATTCAATACGGGAATTCGCTCTCTCCATAGGCAAGAAGAACTTCTTTACTTTCGGCGAGGTCTGGCAGGACGATGATGAGGCAAAAATAGCCCAGTTCGTTGGGACCGATACCAACAAAGACGACTGTATTGTCGGTGTAGATGCTGCCATTGACTTTCCCATGCGCAAGCGCCTGGTTAGGACATGTAAAGCTCAGGATCCACCTAACATACTCGCCCAGGAGTTGGATGCACGGCGCGAGGCACTCAAAAGGGTCGTCAGTTCCCATGGTGATGCCAGCCGATTTTATGTTACATGCCTCGACAATCACGACCTGAATGAAAGAATCAACTGCCCAGGGTGGTCGAAGCAGACAAGGATTGCTCTTACCTGCCTGATGACAATGCAGGGTGTCCCCTGTGTCTATTATGGCACCGAGCAGGGACTGGACGGCAGCGGTGATAAGCGCGAATACGTGCGGGAATCTTTGTGGCGGGGGCCAAATGCCTTTTCACCCTCAAATCAATTCTACGAACTGATCAGGGACCTAAGTGAACTTCGCAACCAGGAGCCATGTTTACGCTACGGTCGCCAGTACTATCGCCCATGTAGCGGTAACGGAACTGATTTCGGTTATTCACCATACCCGGGCGGCGTCATTTCCTTTTCTCGTATCCTCAACGACCGTGAGATCTTGGTTGTTGTTAACACCAGTACAGTTCAGACTTCAAGATTGCACGTGGTTGTCGACTCGAACCTTAACGGAGACGGAAGGGAATGGGTCGTTCTTTTTTCCAGTGAACCGATGCCTGACTTGCCGGAAAAGACAGCTACGCATGGCGCTAATCGCACGGTTCAGGTATCTCTCAAACCCATGGAAGCCCAAGTACTTGGATGAAATACGCACTGTGGATTATTCATGACCATAGTAAAGAGCTGATTGCCGAGCTTATCTCTGATGCTGAAGAAGTGGCGAATCGTTAAGATTGATTGCAACAATTCTCAAGAGGAAGTGAGTGAATGAACAGTATCTCTAAAATATTAACGATGGAGTTCATCAAGATATTCTACATCCGCAGAGAAAGTGGGCTCGCCGTAGCTGTCTGTCAACGTTGATTATGAACGTCAATTCTATCAACGACAAGGAGGCTGCTTGAATCAATTGGATGTGTCGGAATTCCACAAGGATTTTATAAATCATCTGGCAAACCACCAACCAAAAAAGATGAGAAACTTATGTCTGCTACTAATAATCATTTCGACCTCGAAAATCTGACCCAATTGTGTAATCGCCTAGCCACCATTGACCTGTTTGGCTCGGCGCCGCCTTAGGGGAACAATCCAACCGTGCAAAAAGTCATTGATGCCATCAGCTCTGGAGCGAATGCTCTACCGCTGGCCTACCGCACCGGCTGATGCAGCCGTATTTCTCATCAAATCCTCGGTTTTAGCGACCATTTCGGACGGGATTTGATAGATCACATTATTGTGGCTGTCCAGGAATTTGATACGAGCTTTACCATGTATATTATATGTTTCAATCATGTGGCTCATTGCGCAGGCAGGCTTCTTAGAAGAGTTATTTACATTAGTGTTTTTGCTTAATGGGGTGGTTGTGGCATCTGTTTTATCTCCAACGGCACCCGGATTGTCAGTCCGATTTACTTGTAATTCGTACTGTAGATGAAATCCCCTTTGCGACCGGAGATCCAGCATCTGCAGCAATGTTAGGACTAGGCTGAGTAGTGAAAGCGAGTGTGTTTGCCATTCTCAGCTATGTTGAGGTATCCCTAATTGTTAGTGCAACGGCACCCAATAAAATGATTTTGTCAGTTCATCCCACTTGCCAAGTGGGTCCTGTCAATGATCATGTGTAAATACTGGATGTCAGATCCTTTGAATAGCCTCTTTCAGTACTGACATTTTGTATGGTTTCTGGATGAATCCTGCGAGTCCCTTTCCCACAAACTTCTGGGTGACCTCGTGTTCGCTGAATCCACTGCACATTATCACCTTAACATTCTGATTCAATTGCCTGAGTTCCCGAAAGCATTGCTCACCATCCATATGTGGCATGGTCAGGTCGAGGATCACAAAAGAGATGTCTGGAGTATTCCTGAAAATTTCGACCGCTTCCCGGCCGTCATTGGCGGTAATGGTTGTGAAGCCCAACTCCTGAAGCAATTCTTTGCCTATACCTCGTACAGTCTCTTCGTCGTCAACCAAAAGAACCGTGCCGCTGCCTTTCCACTCGTCTACGTGACTGTCGTGGTTGAAAATCTCTACCGGCCTGTTTGAAGCCGGAAGAAGAATCTTGAAGGTAGTACCCTTATTCGGCTCACTGTAAATCTTTATTGCTCCTCTATGGCCCCGTACAATGCCAAGTACCGCCGCCATGCCCAGACCCCTTCCCGTGAACTTGGTGGTGAAGAACGGGTCAAATATTTTCGTCATGGTATCTTTATCCATGCCGCAGCCGGTATCGGCGATCTCTAGGTAGACGTAGAGGCCATCACCTATGTTCTCATCCAGCCAGACATCCTTCAGGTAACTCTTGTCGCAGTCCAAGCAGCCGGTGGTGATGGCAATGACGCCACTTTTGTCGCCGATGGCCTCGGATGCGTTGATGACAAGGTTCATGACGATCTGGCGTATTTGGGTAGCATCAACCTCCACTGTCGGAAGGTTTGGGTTAAGGTTAAATCGCAGCACCGCATTCTTGGAGATGGATACCTCCAGCATATGCAGCATTTCTTCCAGAAGACGGTTCAGGTTGATATTTTCAACCATGAATTTGCCTTTTCCTGAATAGGCCAGCATTTGTTTTGCCAAGTCTGCTGCACGGGCGGCTGCCTGCTCAATCCTGTGCAGGTTCTCTTTTCCAGGTGATTCAGGGTTCATGCGCATTAGCGCCAGGTCGGCATTGCCGATGATCGACGTCAGGATGTTATTGAAGTCGTGGGCTATGCCTCCGGCCAGGACTCCTAAACTCTCCAGCTTCTGGGCATGTAAAAATTTTCTCTCCAAGTCGAGCCGTTCGGTCTCCGCCATGACCTGTTCGGTGATGTCTCTGACGACCTCGATTACTTTGACAACCTTCCCATCTTCATCTTTTACAGGAACCGATCTCAGATCAAACGTGCGACCGGTAGGGGGAGAGACGATGACCGTTTTCCGCGCTTCTCCAGTTTTAAAAGTTTCCAGGACAACACACTTTTCGCAGGGAGCGTCGCTCCCGTGACGAATCTCATAGCAGTATCGTCCCGCCAGATCACCAGGCTCCTGAGCTGTGGCACGGGCTGAGGCGGGATTGGCCCAGAGTACCCTCAGATCGGGCGTGAGGAGAGTCAGCCCGTCGGGGACACCTTCCAGTAAGGCTTGGTATTCCAGGGAAAGCATGCGATACCTTGCCTCACTCTCTCTAAGCGCTTCTACCATTTTTTTGCGTTCGGTGATGTCGTAGAAGTAGCCACAGATGTATTCCCGGCCGCCGTGCACCAAGAGACTGGATGTCACCTCCACCGGAATGAGCTTTCCCGAAGCGACCTTATGCACTGTCTCAAAACGCAATGAGTGTCCTGCCCTTTGCTGCTTCATTAGATCATCTACGCTTCCCATATCAAATGCAGGATCCCAGTCTGGAACGCTCATGGTCTGAAGCTGCTCCAGGTCCATTCCGTAATGCTGGCAGGCAGCCTGGTTGGCATATGCCATCTGGAAGCCCTTCTCAGGACTCAGGACGTAAAATGGGTCGCGGGTGTATTCGATCAGTGACTTGAAAAAGGACGCTTCATTCTCAACCTTTACACGTTCCGTGATGTCCCGGACGATGGCACAGTAATAATCGATATCGTCATATTTGATATACGTGGACGTGATTTCGACAGGAAAAATTATGCCGTCCTTTGTTTTATGAAACCTTGCATGATGAATGTTTCCTGTTTGCTTGATTTCCTGTAGGTGGGTTTGCCATTCTTCGAGGGTGAAATACGGATCAATATCCGAAATTGATAGTGATAAATACTCCTCGCGAGTGTACCCCAGCATGCTGCAGGCTGCCCGATTGACGTTCCAGAATCGGCTATCCATGGTGATCCATTGGATAGAATCCGAGGTGTTTTCAATTGCAAGTTCAGTCAGCTTTAGCTTCTCGTGAGCAGTTTCAAGCTGATCCATGTTTGCCTGAAGAAGGCTGTTTGCGGCGGACATACGTTGTAAATGGCGATTGATGAGATGGTAAAGCAGGAATGCGGTTATCAGAATAAAGGCGAGTCCCTTGAAGACGGAGAGGCGCTGTATCAGGTCAGGGTTTTTGGTGATACGACCCACAATCGTATCGGAGAACAGAATCCATAAGCTGCCGAATAGAACATAATAGGCCACGATTCGGATGCTTGCAATGCGGTCCTTCCTTGAATTATGTATGATCAAGCGTTGCTCCCGTATGGTTGCTAAACCTTTTCAACTGAATATAATGTTTTGTAATGAACAACGGGGGGCTCAGTTTAACTCCCCGTTGTTATTTCCATATCTTTTTCTTTGTGCTGGCTTTCGCAGCAGATTTGGCAGATTCTACCGCTTTTTTATTTGTCTACTCGCCAGCTTAATCCTTCAGATACTTGTTTGGTGGAGACTAACCATTATCCTCTCGACAATAAACAGATGGGCACCATACTCGACCAGTTGTGTGTTTTCCTTGCATGCCTCCATCTCGTTCATCAGCTTCATCGCTTCGACTAATCTGTCGATTCAGGCAAAGATATCAACTTCTCATCATAATTCGCTCTTTCAGATCTTTACCTGCCTTGAAGAATGGGCGTTTTTTGGCTACAACAGTCACATCAACGCCGGTCTTGGGATTCCTGCCGGTATGCCCACCATAGTATCGGTTCTCAAAGCTACCAAACCCTCTGAGCTCAATCCTGTCACCGGCAATAAGGGTGTCAGCCATGCTGCCAAAGATTTCCAGAATAAGTTTCTCGGCAACTGCATATGTTATGTTTTTCTCAATAGCAATTTTTTCAACCAACTCAGATCTTGTCATTTTGATCTCTCCGCAAGTGCAATTACCTTCTTGGACCACGCAATAGCACGCTGATAACGTTCCAGTTCACGTGAAGAAGGAAGTCTTCCACTCGTCATGGCTAAAGCGGATTCCTGTAATTCCTTTAATGCTGCAAGTAAATCTTCTTCTATAAGTGTCACGGGTAACTCCATAATTTTGTATTATTTTTTAACACAACCCATTTAATCAGTCCATGATATTTGTGCCGAAAGGATAAGGAGGGGATCAGATCGCTATTGGAGAGCAAAACACTTCTTACTTGCTGACAGCGCTCACTGTTGCTTTATTAGTTGCACAAGTGTCAACCTGAAGGTATTTCCGTTTTGGGTAGGGCATCGGTTACCACCTCTGCCAGATAGTTGTAAAGCATACTTTTTGAAATCCCCATCATGGCGCAGATCTCTGCAATAGTGTGTTGCCGCTCGCGGTAAAGTTTTAATGCCAATTCCTGCTTGTTCGGATTGAGCGGTTTTGGACGGCCACCCATACGTCCACGGGCACGGGCGCGGATAAACCTGTGGATCGACTTTGAATTTTGATCCTGTAACGGCGTCCAGATTGACCTATCCCCTAACGTAATATCAGTAAGTTATAAATTGCAGATGGGTCAATCTGGATACCGATAATGATGGAAAGTGGGTCAAACCAGCAAGCCGATCCACAAAAGACTCATTATTTTTGCTAAAATTGCTTATTAAATCTCCATGGATATGGGTCAAACACTCACTCCGGGTCAAAATCAAAAGTTGATTCACAATTTTGTTTACAGCTGGACGGGACATGGGAAGCGGAGGTAAAGCATATGGTGGAAATGAAGAAGAGAAGGTCAACGGTGATTTCGCTCTTTGAGCTGCTTCGGGACATTACGAATTTAATCGATCTCGAATTGAAACTGTCAATCGCCGAGTTCAGGAGGAAAATCGGATCTGCCAAACGGGATGTCATCCTGATGGCCATCGGTTTGTTGCTACTTCTGCTGTCACTTCTCATCCTTACCTGCTCAGCAATATCCGCACTTGCCATCGTCCTTCCTCTGTGGCTGGCGGCATTAGTAGTCGGTGCACTATTTGCCGCGTCCGGTTTATGGTTTGTCCTGACCAGCAAAAAGCGGCTTAGCAAGACATCTCCACTCCCCAGGGAATCGTTTGAAAGGATTAGGTCGATTTCAAGGAAGCTGAAAGAGTAATTATGCCCCCAGATTGATCATCATGGCGCGTCTCCTCTTTCCTTGATGCTGAAATCTGAAAATATTGCGGCTTACCGGATGGAAAGGTTTACGGTGTTTTTGAATATTACGCTGAGTTGTCGCTCTATCACGCCGTGTTGAGCTGCAACACGCTGACTTGAGCGATTGCAGAAGTGTATTTATCTGATAATCTTGAACAAAAGGCAGTTACACGCGTTGGATATCCGGTTTTCAGGGGGCTGACATGAAATCCTCAGCAAAGAGATTGTTAGAGAACTTGAAGGCGTTGGAACCGACACAGCAGGAGAGAGTGCAGCAGGCACTATTGAAAATGCAGGAAAAGAAAATTCAGTCTATGGCAAATAGCATTCAGAATCCTTGAGTTGACAGGTTTTGCTCAACACGACTTAGGTCTAAACAGGAGGAGATGCCATGGTGAAAAAGGCAGCTATTTCTTTATTATGCTGTACGCTGTTGTTTTCCATCCCGTTTTTTGAAAAAGCCGTACAGGCAGCCGATGTTGAGACGGTCGGCGACCTGAAGGTTACCGGAATCATTGATAACACGGGAGGCGAAGGGATAAGATTTACCGACAATTCGTTGCAAACTACCGCTTACACCGGCAGTGCGAGTGGTGGAGTGAATATTACATCACCGGATGGCTCAATCTCCGTGGGAGGAACCCCTCTGTCGCCAACGGTGTCGGTAACTCAGTGTCTGCACTCAGGATCACAGGTTCTCTGCAGGTGAGCCAGGTAAGCGGCGCGGCGACAACCGGCGCAAACACATTTAGCGGCACCGAAGCGATCAGCAGCGGCAATCTGGCTCTTCCCGCAACCACTGCCTCCACGTCCGGGGTGATCACCCTCGGAGGCTTACCGTTCATCCATGCCTATGGCAACTGGAACACCTTTGTTGGATCGGGCGCGGGAAATTTCGGCATGACTGGATCAGGAGGCAACGTGGGGGTCGGCCAGAGCGCGCTTATCTCCGATACAACGGGAAGCAATAACGTTGCGATCGGTTTTCATTCGCTGCTTTCCAACACTATCGGTTCCGCAAATATAGCCGTAGGCAGTGCGGCGCTCTTAAATAACATTTCTGGTACAGGCAACGCGGCCTACGGCGGCAGCGCACTTGTTTTCAATGTTTTGGGCAATAGCAACACTGCCATCGGCGGTAATGCCCTTTACAATAACAAGAGCGATTCGAATACCGCTCTTGGCTACAGCGCAGGCTACAATCAGGCAACAGGGAGTAATAACATCTACATCGGCTACTATGTTCAGGGTATTGACGGCGAAAACAACACCATCAGGATTGGCAACGGAACTACCCAGGCATACATTGCCGGAACAGTAAATGCAACCGGGTTTTCAGGCAACGGCTCGGGACTAACCAATGTGATCGCTTCTGGTGTAGCCGGCACGGTGCCTGTTGCTAATGGCGGTACCGGCGCAACAATTGCCGCCGGTGCCCTTGCGAATCTCGGCGCTGTCAGCTTAACCGGCTCATATGCTGATCCTGCCTGGATCACCTCGCTCTCGGGGAGTAAAATCAACGGCAATATTTCCGGCAATTCCGCGAATGTGACGGGGATCGTGGCTGTTGCTAACGGTGGCACAGGTGCTGCAAACGTCTCCGCCGCACGGTCCAGCCTTGGCATACCGGGGCTTGCCACTACCAATATCTTCAGTGCCGGGCCGCAGACGTTTGCGACCGGAGCGGCCGGCAATATAGCCCTGCTGGTGCAAGGGGCGCCAAGCCAGATCGCCAACCTCCAGGAATGGCGTAACAGTGGCGGAACGGCTCTCGCTTCGATAAGCAGCGCCGGTGATCTTACGACCTCCGGAAACATCAATCTCCCGGCATCAACCACGACAAGCGGCCTTATCAAGTCAGCTGGAAGTACGTTCATTCACGGCTTCGGCGCAGGCAACTTCTTTGCCGGTCTGTCCGCAGGGAACCAGACCATGACCGGTGACACCAATACGGCGAGCGGAGCGAATGCGCTTCACGGCAACACCAGCGGTTCCTATAACACCGCAACGGGGGCCAGCTCACTCATTTCGAACAATTCCGGCGGACGCAACACCGCAACGGGAACGTATGCCCTTCAGAACAACATTGGTGGCTCTTATAACACCGCAATTGCATATGGATCCCTCATTGGCAACACAGGCGGGTCCGGTAACACGGCGGTCGGTTACGAAGCGGGACAAGCAATTACTACCGGCACTTACAACACCTTTATCGGTTATTCCGCCGACGCATCAGCAAACTACTTCACCAATGCAACTGCTATTGGAAACGGTGCCACTGTCGATGCTTCCAACAAAGTGCGGATCGGAAACAGCTTCGTAACGGTTATCGAGGGGCCAGTGAACATGACGGTTGGTTCGGACAGTCGTCTCAAGAAGGATGTCGAGTATATTGGCCAGGGGCTCGCTTTCATCAGGGCGCTCCGGCCGGTTCAGTATAGATTAAAGAATGGTAATGACCGAATTGACTTCGGCTTCATCGCCCAGGATATCGAGGCGCTCCTCGGCACAGAGTACAATGTCCTTGGTGTCGGCGCCGATTCTGAACGGACCTTATCGCTACGCTATACCGACTTTATCGCGCCACTGGTAAAGGCAATGCAGGAGCAGCAGGAGATGATCGAATCGCAGAAGTACGAGATTAAGGCATTAGAAGAACGACTCTCACGCTTTGAAATGATGAAAGCAAGATAGCCCATTTACACCACTTGTAAATTTTGTTGGCTAAATCTAATCTTGAGCCAAGTATTTGCTGCATTAGCGCAGGACTTGTAAAATGAATTGTGTAAGTGACTTTCGGTTTTAAGAAATTAAGGCATATATTCAAAGACAGCTTGGTATCAATCAAGATGAAATTTCTTATTCACAACTTTCCGTATTCCCGTAATAGAATAAGGTTTTTCCATATATATTATGTTGTTAGTTTCAAAAAAACTTCTGAGTGTATTTGTCATGTTGCCCGTATGGAAAATAAAACTATCATTTGGCTTAACAAAAAAAGATTCTGAATTTTTGTACAGCTCTAGTCCGTCCATTACTGGCATGTTAATATCTGAGATTACCAGATCATAAGAGGTCATCTTGATTTTTTCCAAAGCCTCAGCACCATTTTCTGCAAAATCGCTCTCGCAGATGTCCTCAAGCATTGCTGCCAGTAGCTCTGCAATAGCCTTATCATCATCGACAATAATTAACTTCTCTTTTTTTGCATATGGGAGTTTAGTAAATTCCTGCAGTTTGATCCTTCCATATTCGGATTTATTAAGATAATAATCAATAGCTCTCATATGGCGTTGTATTTTCAACTCAGAATACTTATATATAATATCTTTCGTTTTGAGCGTATTGATGACATATATAAAGAGATCATTCCATTCGGAAAATTCGCTCTCCACTATACAGTCAATAACCGAGTTAGAATTAATTATCCTTTTGTCAAGTAGCTCCCTTGCAACCCTAAATGGTGATTCAATTTTCGATTTAATTGAATCATCAATCTCAATCTGTGCTTTCTCAGGTGGAATGTTCGCAATGTAATGGGCTGCGCTTACCATTGTGTGATAGTGCTCTGCTTCATCTTCGGATAAATGCTGAAGGAAAGTTTTTAACTCAATATCATCGTTAAAGAAATTAGAGGCTTCACTGTAAAATTTGTTTGCCAAGTGCTCAATTGTTATCAGCCAATCAATGATCGCTTTCATAGAGCCACCATCACTGTTCTCGGATTTAAAACTGCTATGATTTGTATTTTAATAGGGTAAAAAATATTTACAAGCTTTTAGAAACTTGACATCCTGCCTTCAAATATGATGCTGAATTGATTAAGTGCTGATTTCCAGTCTCTGATTGGCATTGTCCATTTTTTTGAAATATTTTTCAATGCAAGATAAAGCAGTTTGAACATGGCTTCATTACTCGGAAAGTGTCCTCGGTTCTTAGTAACCTTGCGTAGTGACATGTTAAGTGATTCAATGGCGTTTGTCGTATAGATTGCCTTGCGTATATCCTTAGGATAGGAGAATAGTGGGATGATTCGTTACCAGTTGTTTCGCCATGATCTTGCTATAGATGGATGGCTGGCATCCCATTTGGCAGCAAAGGCTTCGAGGTTTTTCTCAGCCAGTTCGACCATAGTGGCTTGATATATAGTTTTGAGATCATCCGCCACTTCCTTGCGCTGTTTCCACGAAACATAATTCAAGCTGTGGCGTACCATATGGACTATACAGAGCTGAATCTGGGTTTTGGGGAAGATCGCTTCTATTGCTTCAGGGAATCCCTTGAGTCCGTCAACACAAGCAATAAAGATTTCTTTCACTCCACGATTCTTCAATTCAGTAACAACCTGAAGCCAGAACTTTGCACCCTCGTTTTCTGATGTCCACATGCCAAGGACTTCTTTGATGCCTTCCATATTGATGCCGATAGCGAGATAGACCGCCTTATTGATGACTCTGCTGTCATGGCGCACCTTGATCCGAACAGCATCAAGGTAGACGATTGGATAGACCTCGTCCAGTGGGCGGTTCTGCCAGAGTATCACTTCTTCGCTGATTACATCGGTGACTTGTGAAATAAGTACAGGAGAAACATCTATCCCGTAAATTTCTTGTAGATGCCCTTGAATGTCACGGGTGGTCATGCCACGGGCATACATGGAGATTATTTTGTCATCAAAGCCGGTGAAGCGGGTTTCGCCTTTGGGTAGGATGATTGGTTCAAATGTGGAATTGCGGTCACAAGGGGTAGTAATATCGAGGTTGCCAAATTCTCCGGTAATGGTCTTCTTGTAGCCGCCATTACGGGAGTTACCGCTGTTTTTGCCGTTGGGAGCGTGTTTCTCGTAACCAAGATGCTCGGTCAACTCGGCTTGCATCGCCCGTTCCAACAGTCTCTTGGTCTGTTGTTTCAGAAGTCCGTTTTCGCCAATCAAGTCTTCGGGTTTCTTGTAGTCCTTTATCAAGTTGTCGAGTAGTTCGTCTGTGGTAGCCATCGGTATATCCCTCCTGTGGGTTGGTTTACCGAATTTCAGCATTTACACAAACGATTGTACAGGTCCTAGGCAAGGCCGGGGCAATCCCCGGTTTTCTATTCGGGGTAGTCTCATCAGTCCC
>JACAAY010000112.1 GCA_013377095.1 Desulfuromonadales bacterium | reverse complement strand
GCAGTGATGTCCAAAAATATCTTCGGGAACGGGAAAACGGTTCAAATACGGCGAACCGGCGTGAATTCGAAAGCTGGAAGCACATCCGCGGTCATGGAGGTTTCCCCTTGGAAGAGGACGAGTGATGACTGATTCAACACAATGAATGCAAAAAATTAAAAAAGCCCACCAATGTTGGTGGGCTTTTGTTTTTTTAAGTGTACCCTTTTCAGGTATGTATCCGATCCATCAATGCAATCGGGATGATGTTGAATCCTATGTGGCTGACCTGCCGGGGGGAGTGTCTTCCATATGAAATAAAAGCTCCTTTTGTCTGGTATGACTTTCTCATTCCTGACTTGATATTAACATTCGGGAGCAGGAAAAACAGTCTGTTTTAAATTTTTTTGTACGAGTATACTTGAAAATCGAAAGTTTTTTTGGTGGGGTGGGGGATGTCCCACCTTGTTACTCAGATCCTGATTGGGAAGATGATCGACTGTGATATGCCTCCAGGGCTGCAGGAAACGGTCTGAGCGCCCTTTCGAAAATTCCCAGTGAAAAAGCAATTGCCAGGCCGTAGTTGGTGATGGGAATGCCCGCCTGCCGGCAGGCCAGGACCCGGGAGAGAATCTCGCGCCGGTTCCACATACAGGCTCCGCAGTGCACCACCAGGCTGTAGGGGCTCAGGTCGGCCGGGAAGTCGTGTCCCTGGATATGGGTGAATTCCAGCGAGCCGCCGACATACTGGCGCAGCCAGCGCGGAAGCTTGACCCGGCCGATATCTTCACCGATCGGGTGGTGGGAGCATGACTCGCACATCAGGATCTGGTCACCCGATCGCAGGTTGTCGATGGCCATGGCACCGTGGACGAACTCGACCAGATCTCCCTTGAAGCGGGCAAACAGGATTGAAAACGAGGTCATGGGGATATGGTTGGGGGTGTCGCCGCCAACCTTGAGAAAGGCCTGTGAATCGGTAATTACCAGTGCTGGTGGGCGTTTCAGTCGCTCCAGTGCATCGCGAAGCTCCCGTTCCTTGACGACCAGACAGTAGGAGTCATTGTCCAGGATATCGCGGATTGTCTGTACCTGCGGCAATATCAGACGTCCCTTGGGCGCTTCTTTATCAATGGGAACGACCAGGATGGCCAGTTCTCCGGCCGGGATCAGATCACTGACAATGGCCGGGGAGTTGATGAACTCCTCCGGCGCATTACGCACCAATGCCTCTCGCAGATCAGGGAGCCCGGCACCGGTGCTGGCGCACGTATTCACGCAGGTGATGTTGATCCTTTCAAGTCTGGCAGCCAGTATCTCATCCTGGGTAGCGATGTCAATTTTGTTGAAAACGACGATCAGCGGAATTTTCCGATCCTGAAGTTCTTTCAGGATCGCCTCTTCAAACTCGCCCCAGTCGCCGGCAGCGGTGACGATTACCCCCACATCGGTTCGATCGAAAATCCGGCAGGTGCGCTGAACGCGCAACTCGCCCAGCACTCCTACGTCGTCAATGCCGGCCGTATCGATGAAGAGAACCGGCCCGATCGGCAACAGCTCCATCGGTTTTTCCACCGGATCGGTGGTTGTTCCAGCCACATCGGAAACGATCGAAACCTCCTGCCGGGTGAGGGCATTCAGCAGCGAGGATTTGCCGACGTTCCGACGGCCGAACAGTCCGATGTGCAGGCGCAAGCCCTTTGGAGATGCCTTCATGGCAGATTCCTGTTTGTTGAAGATGGAGAACCGAGACGCATGACACTCTCGGCCGAGATGAGTTCATCAAATTCTTCTTCGGTCAACAGGCCGCGCCCGACAAGTGTCGAACGGACGGTACAACCGGAGTTTCTAACATCTTCGGCGATCTCCTGGGCGGCTTGATAGCCGATTCGGTGGACCAGTGCAGTCAGGCTGGCGGTGGACGTCTCCACATGCCGCCGGCAGCGATCCTGATCGGCTTCCAGGCCGGCAATGCAGAGACGATTGAAGCTGGAACAGGCATTGGCGAGCAGGTCCAGGCTGACCAGCAAGGCATCGGCAATCAGCGGCAGGAAGGGATTAAGTTCCAGGTTGCCCAGGGAGCAGGCAAAGGTGATGGCCTGGTCATTGGCCATGACTGCCAGGGCGGCCTGGGTGACAGCCTCGGGAATGACCGGGTTGACCTTGCCCGGCATGATTGAGGAACCGGCCTGCAGAGGTGGCAGTCGGATCTCTCCGAAACCGGCATCCGGTCCAGAGGAGAGGAGGCGGATATCCGTGGCGATCTTGAGCAGATTGCTGGCACAGGCCTTCAGGATGCCGCTGACCTCCACAAACACATCCGTGTTCTGGATCGCCTCGACCAGGTTGTCGGCGCGGGCCAACCCCAGTCCGGTGATGTTGCGCAACTCTTCCACAACCTGGAAAATATACTGGCGCGGGGCTGCCAGACCTGTGCCGATGGCCGTTCCCCCCAGGCTCACGACCCGCAGGCGCTCCTCGCATTTGTAGATCCTCCAGCGGTCGCGGCCGAAGGCCTCGGCATAGGCCGACATCTCCCTTCCCAGGGTGGTCAGGACCGCATCCTGAAACTGGGTCCGGCCGATCTTGACGATCCCGGCAAACGCCCTTTCCCTGTTCTGAAATTCTTCCTGCAGCCCCAGTACCTCACGTTCCAGCACCCTGAGTCGGGTGATGGCGGCGATCTTCAGGGCCGTGGGATAGGTGTCGTTGGTGGACTGATGGAGATTGATGTCTTCCAGGGGACTGATCGTCTCGTAGTTGCCCAGGGGCAGGCCGAGCAACTGCAGGGCTCGGTTGGCCAACACTTCATTGACATTCATGTTGGTGGATGTTCCGGCGCCACCCTGCAGCGCGTCGACCAGGATATGGCTGTCCAGTTCTCCAACCATCATTTCCAAACAGGCCTGTTCAATGGCCTGAAATGTGGCGTCGTCCCATCTGCCGAGGCCATGGTTGGCGCGGCTACAGGCAAGCTTGACCGCGCCAAACGCATGGATGAGCGCTCTTTGCACCGGCCGGCCGGCAATGTGAAAATTTTCAATTCCACGCAGAGTGTGGATGCCATACAGAGCATTTGCCGGGACCTCACGCTCTCCGATCAGGTCCTTTTCGATTCGGTATTCGATCATTCTATGCTCTCGACAAATAATATCTTCATCCACGAATCTCGAATCATGAACAGTGAACCATCAAAAGCACTGGTCGCGGTTCTGGCCGCTTCTTATCTCAATTAGCCTCTTTGCTACGCTCCGTTTTATCTCACCATCGGGCAGTTTGGCAAGTTCAGCGGCAATCAGTCTCTCTCCGATCATCCTCGTCGCTTCAGAAGCATAATCAACCAGATATTCCTCCAGTGTCATCAGGCCGTTGGGCGTGCAGAACTCCTTTATGAAGCCGGGAATGCTGAATTCCATGAAATGCTCTCCGGTTCTGCCGACCCGGTAGCAGGATGTGCAGAAACTGGGCAGATAGCCGTCATTCATCAGCTCAGCCATGACCTCGTCCAGGGAACGCACATCAGCCAGGGAAAATTGTTCCCGCTCCATGACCTGGGCATCCCCTGCTTCGGTATAGCCTCCCAGGTCGATGCGACTGCCGGCGTCGATCTGGGAAACACCGAAGGACATGCATTCGCGGCGGACCTGGGCATTTTCCCGGGCGGTCAGAATCAGGCCGGTGTACGGAACTGCCAGGCGCAGAATCGCGATGATCCGTTTGAAATCGTCATCCCTGACCAACAGGCTGTTGTCGATCTCGACGCCCGCGGCTGGTCTCAGACGAGGGAAGCTGATGGTGTGAGGACCGACGTTGTAGCGTTGCTGCAGGTGCAGAGCATGGGTTACGAGCCCCAGTACCTCGAATCTCCAGTCGGCCAAACCGAAGAGTACACCCAGTCCCACATCGTCGCAGCTGGCTTCAAAGGCCCGGCTAAGTCCGTCCAGGCGATAGAGGTAGTTTGACTTGCGGGTGTCCCGGGGGTGAAGACGGGCATAGGTTTCATGATGATAGGTCTCCTTGACGATCCGGTAGCCCTCGTGGTCCAGTGGTGCGGCATTGATGTTGATCCGCCTTATCTCGCCATGATCGACCCTGGTGTCGTAGACGGTTTGGACGCTTTTTGCGATGAACTCGGCGTCATAGGCCTGGTGTTCGCCAAAAACCAGAATCAGCCGTTTGTGCCCCCTGCTTTCCAGTGATTCAACCTGTTCGCGGATCTCGCCTTCGGTCAGGGTGCGCCGGATTGCGGTGGCATTGCTGCGCTTGAAGGCGCAGTAGGAGCAGTCGTTGACGCATTTGTTTCCGATGTAGAGTGGGGCAAACAGGACGATCCGGTTGCCGTAGACCCGTTGCTTCAGTACGCGGGCAGCCTCAAAGATTTCTTCGATCAGTTCCGGTGTATCAGCCAAAAGGAGCTGCGCGGTTTCTTCGACACTCAGTGCCTCCTTGGCAAGGCTCTTGGCGATGATCTCACGTACCCGGTCGGCAGCGGGACGTTTTCCCGCCAGCAGACCGAACAGGAAAACTTCATCGATAAAGTCGACCGCACCGTTACTCAGTTCCATGGATGGCATTGAACCCATCGTTTCACCTCTCAGGTCGGTTTATGCAACCCTGGTACGGTTCGGGGAATCGCCCCGGCCCTGGCCGATGCTCCTGCCGATGGACAGGATGCGATGGCTCATGCATGATCGGCACTCGGCGGCGGTCTCATCGATGCAGACCTTGGCCGGATAGATCTCATACAGCGCCCGGTATTTTCTGGGGGTCATGTTGGGCATCAGGATGTTTGCACCCCGGTTCAATCCCTTCTCACGGCCCGAGGCCGTGTTCAGGGTCGCCAGGGCGGTGGTGCTGGGTATGTTTGCCAGGGGACAGACCAGTCGCGTGAGAGCGACAACTTTGTAGGTCATGGCCTCCGTATTCGGGACCTGGTGGCATTCGGCAACGGTGTGTACGGCGCCTGAAGCGCCCAGCGGGGTGGCTTGATGCGGTATATAGGGGCCGACACCGATCATGTCCAGATCGAGGCTGCGGAACATCTCGATGTCATCAGCCAGATCGTCGTAGGTTTGACCCGGTATGCCGATCATGATCCCGCTTCCGATCTCATATCCCATATCCCGCAACCGGCGCAGGAGCTCTATCCGGTCGGAAACGATGCCTGGCAGGGAGGGGTGGATCAGATCATACAGCCGGCGATTGGATGTCTCGAAGCGCAACAGGTACCGATCGGCTCCGGCCTCTTTCCAGGCGTGCAATTCATCTCCGCTTCTCTCCCCCAGGCTGAGGGTGATGGCCAGGCCGGTCTCTTCCTTGATATTCCTGATCAGGCTGGACATCCACTCCTTTGTGATACCAGGGTCTTCCCCGGCCTGGATCACGATGCTTCCATAACCGTAACCGTATGCCTCTCTGGCGCATTCCAAGATCTCATCCGACTGCATCCGGTAGCGCTCCAAGGCAGTGTTTGCCGCATTTATTCCGCAGTATCCGCAAACGCGGCTGCAGATGTTGGAGATCTCGATCAGCCCGCGCAGATGAACATCGGAACCGACATACCTCTGGCGTACCTGATCGGCACGCTGCCATAATATTTCAAGCTCATCCTCATTCCCGCAGGTCAGCCAGGCAAGAAGGTCCGTTCTATTCATTACGACTCCAGATTATGGCGGCAATCCGACTTTCTTGAACATCAGTCATTCTTGATCAGTTTCTGCGCCTCACTGTTTATCTCGGTCGTTGCCTGGGCCATCTCCTCGGTGGATCTGGTAACCTGCATGACCAGATCAGCCGTATTGGCAAAGTTGTTGGAGGCGGTTTCAGTTTTTTCGAGAATCGCCTGAAAAACCATTTTGATTTCCTGGGAATAGGGTTTGATTTTGGCCGCCTCCATCTTGGATGTCTCGGCCAGGTTTTTCACCTCGCTGGCAACAACCGCAAATCCTTTCCCCACATCACCCGCCCGAGCCGCCTCAATGGAGGCATTCAGGGCCAGCAGGTTGGTCTTGTCGGATATGTCGCCGATGGCATTGGCGATCGGGTCAAACTTTTCCGTTGTTTCATAGGAATCCTGGACCTGTTTCAAGAGCTGTCTGAACTCCTCCTCCTGGGCACGGAACACCTCCAGCAGGCTGTTGGACATGCCGGCAATTGAGGAATTCGTCTCTTTCATCTGTGTCAAGGCGGTACTAACATTCCGGGCAATCCCGATCTCCTCCTCATAGCGCTGCTCGATGGAATCCTTGAGCTGTTCTATCTCCCTGTGTTCGTCAATGATCAGTTGTTCCTTGTAGTAGTGGCAGTTTTCGAACCTGTTCAGCTTGTTGAATATGGCGGTTGCCATCCGTTCGCACTCGCCATAGCCACAGGCGCTGCAGTTGTAGATATCCGCATCGGATTCTTTGCGCATCAGTTTGTAGACGTCCTTCAGTTCTTTTGCATTGGGTTTCCGGATTATATTGTTGTCAGCCAGATTGAGGTATGTTCGGGAGTAGAGATCCTTGTCCCAGTATTTGTCGATTGTCCTGGTCAGGGCCTTTTCGGTCCTGCGTTTGGCAAACCACCCCTTTTTCCGATGTCTGGCCTGCATTTCCTGGTTGCGTTGCTCAATCAATGCCTCGATTTCGTCGGGGGACTTTTTCTGGTTCAGGGTGCCGGGCCCGCCGTTGCAGCCCATTTCGCAGTTCAGGCAATCCACCAGCAGCGGGGCGGTTCCCTTGGCAATAGTGTCCGGCAGTGATTTTAGATAATGATAGATTGTGGGTACTCCCTCGATCTTACGCGTGCTGTCAGCCAGGTCCGGCACCTCGCGCAGTGCCGTCTTCAAAAGGCCGCCGGGGGTGGAAAACAGGACCGCCCTCTCGGCCGGGGGATTGTCGTAGTCGCTGGCGGGAAAATCGCTCAGCCTGATCTTTTTTTCGTTGAGATACGTGTCTACGGAGGTGTAGGTGACATTGTAGTCACCGAGCCCTGTTTCCACGAACTCCCGTTTCTTGGCAAGACAGGGAGACAATACAACAACCTTATGGTTCTGATATTCGGGATAGAAGCGTTTGATCATCTTGATCATGTGCAGCATGGGACTATCGGCAGGGGCCAGGTATTTCAACAGTTCAGGCCGGTAGATTTCGATGTAGGAAACAATCGCGGGACAGGGTTGCGAGATGACCGTTTTGGGCTTGGCTCCTTTGATATATTCCAGGTATGACTTGATGGTCAGTTCTGCGCCGAAGCTGACATCGAAAATGCCTTTTACTCCGATACTCTTCAGCCAGCCGTTGAGGTTGAGGTACTTACCGGGAAAATTGGAGGCAACTGCCGGAGCAACAATGGCAACAATGTTTTCTCCTGCCCGCAGATCCTTCATGAATGTGTCGAAATCGTCCAGCGAGACCCGGGCTTCATGGGTGCAGGCCGCAATGCAATGACCACATGCCAAGCACATGTCAGGGTTGATGTTTACGAAGTCGGCGCTTCCGTCATTGCAGAATTTTACGGGGCAAGCGGTAATGCATGCGTGGCAGTTGATGCACTTCTCCTTGTCAACCTCAATTACTTTGGTCAGGCTCTTTCGCATTTCCTGGTCTCCGTTATGATGGTGTAAATCGGCTAATAACTGTTTAGCATCTTGACTTAAGCTGTCAACTGACTAAATAAAGCAAGGAGTGTCCGATCGCCCTTGTGTGGTTTTTTTTGTGATATCACGTTGGAATTCATACCCCATGGGTCTGGATTCGATAGTGCTTTCAAAAATTACGCCATATTCTCAAGAATGTCAATTTCTCCAAAATGACTCTCTGTTTTGTGCAGTTAGAATAGGGTTGCCAGCAATAAATGCTCTGCCGGGGGGAAGGAGAAACGTTGCATGCAACACTTATGCAGGATCACTTGATACGAAAGTGTCGCATGAATACGTTCTGGTTACCCCCGGAAAAGATGATATAAGGAAGTGAATTGAACTTCAGACACTACACGTCAGGGATGTGGAGCAAATGCTATGGCTAAATCACATGATGATACTTCGGAAAATGCCCCGGTTTCGACCGAGATAAAGAGTGACGGGGAGTTGCATACCCCTGCGGAGCAAGACTCGACCGCTGACCATGTTTCGGAGAGTGAAGGCGCAGTCTCTGGCAATGGATTGTCTGAGCCCGGTGCCGTTTTCCCGGATATTGCTGAGCCTGCCGGAATTGATGGATATTCGGATAGTGCTGGTGGTTCCGAAAAAGAAGAAGCTGTCGATGTTATTGAGGCGGTCTCCGACGAAGGCGGCGAGAATATCGAGCCGATAGACCAGGATGTCATTGCTGAATCGAATAGCAGCATGGGGAAAATGTTGGAAGAGCCAGGATCTGAGCCTGATCTGGAACCAGTGGATTCTGGTGATGGGGGGGCTGAGCCGACTCCTGCCGAAAGGATGGAAGTTTCCGATACTGAAAAACAGGTGATTTTGAGCGACCAGGATTCCGAGTATCAAGCAGCCGTTATGGCTGATATAAAAAAAATGCAGGACATACTGCAAGATTCACTGTCACAATCTCACTATATTGCTTCGAAGATCGATGCGCTCGCAAACGATACAACCGATTTTTCAACGAGGCTTGCCGGCATATCCCGCATGTATGAAGCGCTTACTCTCGAAATGGAATCAACTTCCTCCAGCGCCACCACGAAAAACATACTCTCAAAAACGTTCCTGATCATTGCGTCGTTTGTACTCATCTCGCTGGTTGTTTTCCAGGTGTACACGTTTATTTCACTGATCAAAATTCAACGCGTTCAGAATGTGACAGGAGCGACGTTGCTGGGAAACGTCACCAGTCTCAATACGAAACTGTCTGATTTTGATAAAAAATTTGCAACAGCTCTGGAAAAACCGGTTCAACAGGAACATTCCCAGCTGAACCCGGCAGCACCGGAAATGACAGGTAGTGATGCCCACGGGACAGGTGACGTTGGGTCGGCATATGTCACACCGGTTGCAGAAAAATTAAACCGGTTGAGAAATGGGCTTCCTGAAAAGAAATTGATCCGTAAGGAGACGGGAGACTGGTTCGTTTACAATAAAAAAGGGAGTGAAAGCATAGCAGACGTCGAAGTTATCAAGTCCTTGAACGAGGCATATACAAAAATAGGCCGATCCATGACAACAAAAATCCCCTTGCCGGCACATAATGCCGTCTGTCTTCTGAAACCCGATGGAAAGGGCGGGACCCTTGTTGTCATGACAGGCGAATTTATACCGTAATACGAAGGAGAAACTGATTATGAGTGAGACGAGTGATCTTCAGGACAGGCTTGATGTATCCGAGGCCAAAAACCGGCTTAACAACTGGGTAGCCATAAGTGTGGCCATCATTTCCGTTTTCATGTCTATTACCAAGGTAAAGGACGACAATATTGTCCAGGCCATGCTCCAGGCCAAGTCCGATGCGGTTGACAGCTGGAACGAATACCAGTCGAAAAAGATCAAACATCATATGGCCGAACTGGGATTGAACCAGGTGCAGGCTCTGCAGGTACTGGTGCAGGGCAAGGGCAATGTGGAGCTGTTATCCCAGCAGAAACGGTACCAGGGTACCATTGCACGTTATCAGACAGAGGAAGATGCCTTGATCAAGAAGGCCAAGGGGTTCGAAAAACAGTACGACGATCTGAATTTCAGGGATGATCAGTTCGACCTGTCCGATGCCACGCTTTCCATCTCGCTGGCCATGCTGGCAATCACCGCTCTTACCGGAAAACGCAAACTTCTTGCCCTGGCCTGGCTCTTTGCCGGTTTTGGGCTCCTCATGGGACTGGCCGGGCTGATGGGTTTTTCACTGCATCCAACCGCCCTGGTTAAGTTGCTGTCGTAACACTACGACCCCTGGGCATCCACTACGGCAATGGCGGCCATATTGATGATCCCGGCCACATCATCGTTGTGCTGCAACACATGAACCGGTTTGCACATACCCATCAGGACCGGTCCGATCGCCTCGGCGCCACCCAGGTGTTGCAGCAGCTTGTAGCAAATGTTGCCCGAGTTCAGATCGGGAAAGATCAGGATGTTGGCAGGTGAGGTGAGTTTCGAGAAGCTGAAGCCTTCCATGATCTCCTGCACCACCGCGGTATCGGCGTGCATTTCACCATCCACTACCAGTTCCGGCGCTCGTTCATTGATAAGCTCTATTGCTCTGCTGATTTTTGTGGTCTGGGGGGCGCGAACCGTCCCAAAGTTGGAAAACGAGAGCATGGCGATACGCGGCTCGATATCCAGCATGCGCACCTTCGCGGCGGTCAGGATGGCAGTCTCCGCCAGCTCCTCGGCGGTCGGGTCGATGGTGACGGAGGTGTCGGCCAGGAAGAATATATCCTTCTTGAAGACCATCATGTGGAATCCATGCACGCTGGAGAGATGCTTCTCTTTGCCGATCACTTCCAGAGCCGGGCGAATGGTTTCGGGATAGGAAGAGTCGATACCTGCCAGCAGGCTGTCCGCATCGCCCATGTGGACCATCATGGAGCCGAAGTGCATGTGCGACCGGCGATGCAGATAGCGCTGAGCTTCGGAGAGTGTCATTCCCTTGCGTTCTCTCATCCGGTACAGCTCCTGCGCGTACAAAGCAGTCAGTTCCGATGTGTCCGGATCGATGATCGGCACATCCAGCTCGATGTGCAGCTGTGCCAGCTTTAATGCGATTTTGGCTTGGTCACCCACCAGAATCGGTTTGGCGATACCTTCCTCCACCAGCACTTGTGCGGCCCGCAGGATCTTCTCGTTCTCGCCGTCAGGAAAGACCACCTTCTTGGGATCGCTCTTGGCTTTGTTGATGATCGTTCGCATGACCTCCTTGGACTTGCCCTGAAGTGCTTCGAGGTGTTCGACGTATTTGGCCATGTTTTCAATCGGCTGGCGGGCGACACCGCTGTCCATGGCCGCCTGGGCAATGGCCGGAGCAACACGCAGCAGTACGCGTGGGTCAAAGGGTTTGGGGATGATGTAGCGCGGGCCAAAGACGAACTTCTCGTTACCATAGGCCTTGCTGACGGAGTCCGGGCACTCTTCGCGGGCCAGTTTGGCCAAGGCCAGAACAGCGGCGAGTTTCATCTCCTCGTTGATGCAGCTGGCACGGGCATCCAGTGCTCCGCGGAAGATGAAGGGAAAACCGAGGATGTTGTTGACCTGGTTGGGATAATCGGAGCGGCCGGTAGCAATAATGACATCGTTGCGAACGCTTTGGGCTTCTTCGGGGGTGATCTCCGGGTCCGGGTTGGCCATGGCAAAGATGATCGGATTGGGGGCCATACCGGCTACCATCTCGGGGGTAAAGGCGCCTTTGACCGACAGGCCGAACAGCACGTCTGCCCCGGCGGCAGCTTCCTCCAGGGTGCGGAGGGGGGTGTCAACGGCAAAGAACGCCTTATAGGGGTTCATCCCCTCTGTACGCCCCTGGTAGATAACCCCCTTGGTGTCGCACATGATCATGTTGTTTTGCTTTACCCCCAGCGCAATGGCCAGTTTGGCGCAGGAGTTGGCCGCGGCGCCTGCCCCGTTGACCACGATGCGGATATCCTCGATTTTTTTGTCCACCAGCATCAGGGCATTGATCAGAGCGGCCGAGGAAATAATGGCGGTGCCGTGCTGGTCATCATGAAAAACCGGGATGTTCATGGTCTTTTTGAGGGTCTCCTCGATCTGGAAACACTCGGGGGCCTTGATATCTTCAAGGTTGATACCGCCAAAGGTCGGTTCCAGTAACTGACAGACCTTGATAATCTCTTCCGGATCTTCGGTGTTCAGCTCGATATCAAAAACATCGATATCCGCAAAACGCTTGAAGAGGATCCCCTTGCCTTCCATGACAGGTTTGGCGGCCAACGCGCCCAGATTGCCCAGGCCGAGCACGGCTGTGCCGTTGGATACCACCGCGATCAGGTTGCCCTTGGCGGTGTATGTGTAAGCGTATTCAGGGTTTTTCTGTATTGCCAAGCAGGGTTCAGCAACACCGGGCGAATACGCCAGGGACAGGTCTTCGGCTGTCTGGCACGGTTTGGTGGCAACAACTTCGATCTTGCCTTTTCTGCCGCTGGCGTGATACTCCAGCGAATTTTTGAATTTGGCCAAGGTAAACTCCTTTGTAGTGTAATTTCGAAGAGATATGGGATGGTAGGGTGTCGGATTGGACCGTTAGGTGAATCAACACTGTGGAGACGAAAAGACCGACGTAAATTCAGTGTTTTTCAAGTATAACATTTTATAAGCTTTTTTGGTTTCTGCTGCTGAGTCATTGTTTTCATAATCCGTTTCCCTGGCTATAAAGGGGAAACAGGTGCTCAAGGCTTTGTGTGCTATACTGGGCAAAGTGGCAGAATGATAAAATTAATAAAAGGGGTACTTTATGTCCATGCTCGGAGATAGTTGGTGCACCGTGGAGGAAGCGGAATTGAAATTCGGCGTAAGCAAGGATCTTGTCCTCCAGTGGGTCAGGGAGGGCATAGTGCGGAGCGAGGAGCAGGATGGACAGCTCGTCAGGGTCAACATCGATGACCTGGAATTGAAAATCGGAGAAATTCTGTGATGGGGCGTTTTATGCTCTCAGGATGGTGATGATCCCTCCAAAAAGTTTATGAAATCATGAAGAATGATGTTTTTTTGAAAAATTATGTTAAGTAATCACGAAAGAGACCCGATAAGGATAACCATAAGGCTAATTCCGAATGGAGGTAGAGCCCATGTCACTTCAACAGGTTTCACCAAACAGCGTTGCCGCTAATCCTGCGTATGTGAATCCAAAGGTCAAAACAGACCAATCCACGGCAACACCACAGGTTAACCAGGATGCTCAAAAAGCTGTCCAAACCATCAAAACCGACACTGTAACGATTTCGCAGCAAGCATTACAGAAATTGGCAAGTGATGGAGATTCAGCTGCTCAGGAAGTCAAGGAAAACGCAGCTGATAAGGCCAGTGAGGCGCTGAAAAACAAGAGATAGCATCCACAGGTGAACCACAGCACAGCACACTAGAGGGGCGTGGCCGATAGAGCCTGGTCCCTCTTTGTATTTGGGTGGTTTTGTCACACTGTTTTGACCGGAGAGGGCAGGCAATTGAACGTAACACATCATCCGGCGATCACCCGCTGCCCCCGCTGCGGCAGCGAACGACTCAGCTGGCCTTCACAGAAAAACTTCCAGTGCAGCGAATGTGGATTTGTGCTCTACCTGAATATTGCAGCTGCGGTGGCAGTCATCATGGCGTGTCAGGGGAAACTGCTCTTCGGTGTGAGGAAACGCGATCCGGGACGTGGCATGCTGGATCTGCCCGGAGGATTCGTCGATGCGGGGGAGTCGGCTGAAGAGGCAGCGCGGCGTGAGATCAGGGAGGAACTTGGTGTTGATATCCCGGAGATGCGCTATCTGTTCTCTTTCCCCAACACGTACCCCTACCGCGGCATGGTCTACGATACGCTTGACCTGATCTTTCTGGTTGAATGGAATGAACCTCCTGCTGTGAAGGCGGCGGACGACCTGGATGATGTCATCTGGGTTGAGCGTGACTCAGTGGAGTTCGAAAAAATTGCCTTCGATTCTATCCGTCAGGCGGTGCGGCGGTATCTGGCCCTGTAACTGACACTCCAAAAGAGGTTACCCATGTCCGATACCTGCAGCACTATAACCGAGCATAACAAGCCGCATCATGTTACCTGTGTGGTTCATGAGCTGTTGCCGGTCTTTTCTCAACCAGAGGTGGTACGTATCGTCTTCGACTGCTGGCGCCACCTCCGTGAACGATGCGGTATGCGGTTGTACGGGTATGTCATTATGGAGGAGCATCTCCACTTCCTTGCCCAGGCAGAGCGGCTTGATATCTGCTTGGGCGGCTTTCGGGAACAGACAGCCGGGCGGATTGTCAAGTACCTTGAAGAACAGCGGTTGGAGCGCTTCCTGAAACGCTTCCCCACTGTCGAAGGTGGTCGGAAGTACTGCTTCTGGCAGGAACCATGGGAGACGGAGTCGATTTCGGGGAGCGCCATGATGTGTAAAACTTTGGACTATATCCATGTAAACCCGATCAAAAGGGGGTATGTGGATCGTGCCGAGCAGTGGCGTTATTCCAGCGCCCGGAATTATGCCGGAGAGAGTGGTGTGTTCGGGATTGACCGGTGGGAGGATGAGGCGGATGTTTGACCGGTTCCTTGATCCTGAGAATATCCGGTTGAACTCCCAGAACCTTGACAGAAATGGCTTGGTCTGTTATCAAGGTACCTCAAAGGGCGCTTAGCTCAGCGGGAGAGCACTGCCTTCACACGGCAGGGGTCACTGGTTCGATCCCAGTAGCGCCCACCAAAAATTAGAGGGTTACGGCTTGGGTCGTAGCCCCTTTTTGTTACATCTCGCGGATTGTAATGTGTAATGTAAACTGTAATGTAGTTCGTTTTCCCCCCCACCACACACATACACCGATAAAGGCGCCACCCGCACCGGCAGAAACCCCCAGACCGGTAGAGCCATCAAGATCGCCGCCAAGACCAACGGCAAATCCACACC
>JACAAY010000111.1 GCA_013377095.1 Desulfuromonadales bacterium | reverse complement strand
GGGCTATGACCTGGAGCAGCTGCGCACCCTGCAGGACTGGTTCGTGCGCTACCAGCTGAACACCGTCCAGGGTGTGGCCGAGGTGGCCTCCATCGGCGGCTTTGTCCGGGAATACCAGATCGACCTGGACCCGAACAAGCTGTTTGCCTACAAGATCTCCGTCAGCCAGGTCGTGGAGGCGGTCAAACGCTCCAACAGTGACACCGGCGGCCGCCTGCTGGAACAGTCCGATGCCGAATACCTGATCCGCGGACGCGGCTACGTGCAGTCATCCACCGACCTGGAAGCCATCGTCATCGCAGCCGAACAGAACGGCACCCCCATCTATCTGAAAAACCTGGGCAGCGTGCAGATGGGTGGCGCCATCCGGCGCGGCCTGCTGGATAAAAACGGCGAAGGGGAAGCGGTAGGCGGTATCGTGGTCATGCGCTACGGCCAGAACGCCAAGGATGTCATCGATCGGGTCAAAACCAAGATCAGGGAGCTTGAAAAAGGGCTGCCACCGGGAGTCAGGATTACTGCCTCCTACGACCGCTCCGACCTGATTTCCCGTGCCATAAAAACCCTGAAGAGCTCGCTTTTGGAGGAATCGCTGGTCGTCTCGCTGGTGATCCTGGTGTTTCTGCTGCACTTCCGCAGTGCCCTGGTGGTCGTGCTGACCCTGCCGGTCTCGGTGCTGATCGCCTTTATCACCATGAAGCTGATGGGGGTCACCTCCAATATCATGTCCCTGGGCGGCATCGCCATTGCCATCGGTGTTCTGGTTGACGCCGGAGTGATCATGGTGGAGAACTGCTATCGCCACCTGTCCGAAGTCCCCTGGGAAAAACGCTCCGCAAAACGCCTGGAGGTGGTCATAAGCTCGGCCAAACAGGTTGGCCGGCCGATTTTCTTCTCCCTGGCGATCATCATCTTGTCCTTTGTACCGGTCTTCATGCTGGAGGGACAGGAGGGCAAGCTCTTTCACCCCCTGGCCTTCACCAAGACCTTCTCCATGATGGGTTCGGCCCTGATCGCCATCACCCTGGTGCCGGTGCTGATGTACTACCTCATGCGCGGCAGGATGACACCGGAGAGCGCCAACCCGGTTTCGCGCTTCTTTATCCGGCTCTACGCTCCGGTGATACGCCTGGTGCTGGAATGGAAGAAGACCACCATCGCCCTGAACATTTTGGCGCTGGCCATCGCCGGGCCGCTGTTCATGAACCTGGGGAGCGAGTTCATGCCCCCCCTGGATGAAGGCTCGCTGCTCTATATGCCGGTCACGCTCCCCAACATCTCCATCAGCGAGGCCAAACGACTGCTCCAAGTCCAGGATACGATCATCAAGAGTGTGCCCGAGGTGGAGCAAGTCCTGGGCAAGGTCGGCCGGGCCGAGACCTCCACCGACCCGGCGCCGGTCTCCATGTTCGAGAGCATCATCATCCTTAAGCAACGGGACCAGTGGCGTCCGGGGGTCACAAAGGCCGATATCATCTCCGAGCTGGACAACAGGCTGCGCCAGATCGGGGTGCGCAACGGCTGGACCCAGCCGATCATCAACCGCATCAACATGCTCTCCACCGGTGTACGCACCGACCTGGGAGTCAAGATCCTGGGCAGCGACCTGAACGTGCTCAAAGATCTGGCGATCCGGGCCGAGGAGCTGCTCAAGCCGATTCCCGGCGCCGTCGATGTGGTGGCTGAACGGGTCACCGGCGGCAGCTACATCGACATCGACATCGACCGCGAGGCAGCCGCCCGCTACAATGTCAAGGTGGGGGATATCCAGGAGATCATCGAAACCGCCCTGGGAGGTAAAACGCTCTCCACCACCGTTGAAGGTCGTAACCGCTTCCCGATCCGAGTGCGCTATCTGCGGGAATACCGGGACAGCATCGAGTCCATCCAGCAGATCCTGGTTTCGGGACAGGATGGTTCCACCCAGGTGCCGCTCTCGCAGGTGACCCGGCTGAAAATCTCCGGCGGCGCCCCCGAGATCAACAGCGAAGGGGGGCTGCTCCGTTCCCTGGTATTCCTCAATGTGCGCGGCCGTGATATGGGCGGCTTTGTCAACGAAGCCAAACAGACCCTGGAGAAGAACCTCAAGCTGCCTCCCGGGTATTACCTGGTCTGGTCCGGGCAGTGGGAAAACCAGATCCGGGCCAAGGCGCGCCTGCAGATCCTGATCCCACTGGGACTGGTGATCATCTTCGTTCTGCTCTTCTTCACCTTCCACTCGGCCCTGGAGGCCGGCATGGTCATGCTGTCGGTGCCCTTTGCCCTGGTGGGGGGAGTCTATCTGGTGTCGGCCCTGGGGTATAACCTGTCGGTAGCGGTGTGGGTCGGTTTCATCGCCCTGTACGGCATTGCCGTGGAGACCGGGGTGGTCATGGTGGTCTATCTGCACGAGGCGCTGGACAAGAAGCTGATCAACGGCCCCTGCAGCGAGCAGGACATCTATGATGCCACCTTTGAGGGTGCGGTGCTGCGTCTGCGCCCCAAGCTGATGACCGTTGCCGTGGCGCTGCTGGGGCTGCTGCCGATCATGTGGTCTTCCGGAAGCGGAGCGGACGTGATGAAACCGATTGCCGCGCCGATGATCGGCGGGATGATCTCCTCGGCGATACATGTGCTGATCATGACGCCGGTGATCTTTGTGCTGATGAAAACGCGCGACCTGAAAAAAGGACGTTTGAGACACTCGGGGATGAAGCATGAGAGACTCGACGCGGACGACAGGTGAGCAGTAACAGGTTGCAAATCCGGGGGAAGAAGGTACTGTTTGGACTGTCCCTGCTTCGGGAGGGCAGACCCGGCGTGCGGCACGACCGGCGCAGTGAGGAGATTTCATCATGAAGCGACGAAGATTGTTAGCTGAACTACTGGCCCTCTCGGTCTGTATCCTGCTGTCCCTGCCCTGCCCGGCTCCGGCCGCCTCCCCGCAACCGGGGACACGGGACAAGTGTCCTGTCTGCGGCATGTTCGTGGCAAAGTATCCCGAGTGGAGTACCTCCCTGACGTTCAAGGACGGCACGACCGAGTTCTTCGACGGCGCCAAAGATCTCTTCCGTTTTTACCAGGGGGTGGCGCGCTACGCCCCGAGGCGCACCCCGGCCGAGATCCGCGACATACGGGTCAAGGACTACTACACCCTGGCCGCCATTGACGCCAGAAGTGCCTGGTACGTTATCGGCAGTGACGTGATGGGTCCCATGGGGAGGGAGGCGGTGGCCTTTGCCAGAGAGGCCGATGCCCGATCGTTTTTCAAGGATCACCACGGATCAAAAATACTCCGTTTTTCCGAGGTAACACCCACCATCGTCAAGGGACTCGAATGAGACGCCTGCGTCCGTCGGACGGACTCTTTCTTTTCGTCACCTATCTGCTGTGCTGGATGCTGCTCCTGGGGTACGACGCCCTGCGCCTGGGCAGCGAGAGCAGGACCCGCATCGCCCTGGAAAGCGCTCTGGTTCGTGACTACGGCCTGACCGATCTCTGTCTCTCCTCCGAGGCACGCTACACCCGCCACCCTTCAATGGCTGACCTGCATGCCCCCTTTCAGGATCACCCCCTGGCGCTGGAACACTTCCCCAGCGGCTCCCTGATCCCGCCCCCGGCCCATCTCACCAGGCGGTCAATGCCATGACCCCTGCCGTTGCCCGCTTCCGCAATATCCTCGACTTTACCCTGGCTGCCATGCTGCGTCGCAAGGGGAAGAACCTGCTGCTGTTGAGCATGTTCACCCTGGTGATCTCCGTCTTCGCTTCGATCCTGCTCTTCACCCACTCCCTGCGACACGAGGCCGGACTGATCCTGAAAGAGGCGCCGGAGATCATCATTCAGCGCCTGGTTGCCGGACGCCACGACCTGATCCCGCTGGAACTGGGAGACAGGGTGAGCGCCCTGCCCGGGGTTCAGATGGTTACCCCACGCCTGTGGGGCTACTACTTTGACCCCTCGACCAGCGCCACCTACACCCTGGTCGTGCCACCCACGGGCCAGGTCCCCGAGGGAACGGTGCGCATCGGGGTCGGTGTCGGCCGGAGCCGGCGCGTTTTCCCGGGAAAGAGCCTGGCCATGCAGGGCTACGACGGCAAAGAGCACCGCTTCGAAATCGGGGAGCTGATTCCCGAGGAATCGGAGTTGGTATCATCCGATCTGGTGATCATCTCGGCACAGGACTTCCGCTCGCTGTTCAGCTACCCGAAAGGCTATGCCACCGACCTGGCGGTAACGGTCGCCAATCCGCGCGAGATATCCACGGTGGCCCTCAAGATCACCGAGAGCCTGCCCAACACCAGGGTCGTCACCCGCAACGACATGGTCAACACCTACCAGTCCCTGTTCAACTGGCGCAGCGGGGTCATGGCTCTGATCTTCGTCTCAACGCTACTCTCCTTTGCCGTCTTTGCCTGGGACCGCGCCACGGGCCTGAGCGCCGAGGAACGCCGGGAAACCGGCATCCTCAAGGCCATCGGCTGGGAGACCTCCGACATCCTGCTGATGAAGCTCTGCGAGGGGGCGATCATTTCCCTGCTCTCCTTTCTGGGGGGCTGCATCCTGGCCTGGGTTCACATCCACTACTTCTGGGGTTCCCTGTTCGGATCGTTCCTGAAGGGGTGGTCAACGCTCTACCCCTATTTCCGCCTCGCTCCGGTCCTCGATCTCTTTCAGATGTCGGTGCTGTTCATGCTGACGGTGCCCCCCTACATTGCCGCTATCCTGATCCCCTCCTGGCGCGCCGCCAGCATGGACCCGGACACGGTCATGAGGGAGCCCTGACATGATTGAACTTCTGAAAATCAACAAGGTCTTCAACCAGGGAAGGCACAACGAGTACACGGCGCTCCGCGACGTCAGCGTCGTTTTTCCGACCGGTCGGGTGACGGTCCTGAAGGGGCCAAGCGGGTCGGGTAAAACCACGCTGCTGGCCATTGCTGGCTGCATGGGGCGACCGACCAGCGGCAGGATCCGGCTGAAGGGTATGCGTCTGCCAGCCGGCCTGGGAGTTGGGGGAGAGGCCGAACTGAGCAGCCTGCCGGAACGTTTCCTGGCCGAGATCCGACGCGGTATGTTCGGCTTTATCTTCCAGCAGTTCAACCTGGTCAAGGGAATATCGGCCCTGGAAAACGTCCTGCTGCCGGCCTATCCGGTCGCCACTGACATGGCCGCCCTCCGGCAACGCGGCCTTGAGCTGCTCTCTTCTCTCGGCATGGACCGCCAGGCCGGTTCACGGGTTGAATGGCTCTCCGGGGGAGAGGCCCAGCGTGTGGCCATTGCCCGGGCACTGATCAACGACCCGCAGGTGATCATCGCCGATGAGCCGACCGCCCACCTGGACACGGCCCTCTCCCGTGAGTTCATGGAAACTGTCGGCCTGTTCAGGGAACAGGGGAGAACCGTCATCATCGCCAGCCATGACCCGATCGTCTTTACCGCGCCCTGCGTCGACACCGTGATCGAGATGCGCGACGGCCTGCTGCTCGGACCATCCGAATACCCCGTTACCGCGCCATGATCCTCAACCCCTCCATCCTGGCCCTGGTCCTGCCATCCCTGGTTCAAACACTGCTGGTGGCCTACGCCTTTGCGATCTGTATCCGCATCGTCGCACGCTGGGATATCAACAGCGGCAGCGAACTTCAGCTGGGGCTGGAGCGCCGCACCTATCTGGTATCGACCATCATGAACATGGCCCTGACCATGCAGCTGTTGTCGCTGTTTCTGTTCATCTTCACGGCCGACGCGCTCCACAGCCAGCTCTCCGGCGCCATGTGCGCAGTCGGCTCGCTCAATGCGAATCCCTACGGGTATCCGGTCCTGGCTTTGAAGCTCGTCAATTTTCTGTTGTGCGGGGTTTGGCTGGTGATCAACCGGGTGGACAACCGTGCCCACGACTACCCCCTGATCCGGCCCAAATATCGCTTCCTGCAGCTGATAGCCCCGCTGATCCTGGTGGAGTCGGTGCTCCAGCTGACCTATTTCCTGAACCTGAAGAGCCGAATTCTGACCACCTGCTGCGGTTCGCAGTTCGGCGGTGAAGGCGGCACGGTCACCGCCTCCATCATCTCGCTGCCACCCGCAACCCTGGCCCTGATCTTCTACGGCGCCATGCTGGCCACACTGGCGGCCGGCATCCGCTTCCTGGTGAAGTCCAGGGGTGCGCCGCTCTTCGGCATCCTGTCCGGCGGTGCGCTGCTGATCGGCATCATCGCCATGGTGGCCCTGATCAGCCCCTACTACTACGAGCTTCCCACCCACCACTGTCCCTTCTGCATCCTGCAGGGCGATTACCACTACATCGGCTATCCGCTCTACCTGACCCTGCTGGGTGGCGGTCTGTCCGGCATATCCTGCGGTGTGCTGGCGGCATTTCGTGGGCCGGCAAGCCTGAAGAGCATCATACCCTCCACCCAGAAACACCTGGCAGTCATTTCATTGGCGCTGATGGGCGTATTTGTCCTGATGGTGAGCTGGCAGCTTGTGTTCAGCGGATTACGGATGATCGGCGAATAAACGCCAGCCATTACGTCTCCCATCAGAGCCGAAAAGGGGGCGCCATATGTTTGTCGTTGAGATGTGTGTACTGGCGCGTGAGGACTTCAGTGAGGTGAGCTTCTCTTTTTCAAGCGTATGTTGAAGGTCTGGCGCTTGAGCCCCAGCATGGCCGCGGCTGTGCCCTGATTCCCCTTGGCCCGTTTCATGGCAACCTCTATCAGGTAATCCTCAGCCTCCCGCAGCGTGGGGAAATGCCCAAAGATTTCCTCCAGCAGGTCCTGGCGCGGATCCTCCCCAGGAATGCGGGGTGTGGCCGAGACAGGCTCCTGCGAGCGGACGGCGGGCAAACGGACGGTGGACATCACCTGGCGAAAGGGCTCCTGGGACAGTTTGCCCGACTTGCTGCGCGCCACCGCATCGAAGACAATCCCCTGCAACTCCCGCACATTGCCCGGAAAATGGTAGACGGCCAGAAGATCCAGCAGCTCTTTCGGATAGGAGGGGGGGCTGATGGCGAGGGTTTTTGCCGCCTGACGAATAAAATATTCCAGCAGGAGCGGAATATCCTCCTTGCGGCTTCTGAGCGGCGGCAGTTCCACGTGGTGAATGTTCAAGCGGTAGAAGAGATCGTTGCGGAAACGCCCCGAAGCCACCAGTTCCTTGAGGTCCTTGTTGCTGGCGCAAACGATGCGTGTCTCGGACTTGCGGGGAGTGTCCGAGCCGACCGGATAGAACTCTCGTTCCTGGATCAGGCGCAGCAGCCTGATCTGCGACGACTCGCCCAGGTCGCCGATCTCGTCCAGCAGGATCACGCCGTTGGCCGCCTTGACGATCAAGCCGTCACGAAGCTGGTCCGCGCCGGTAAAGGCGCCTTTTTTATGTCCGAAGAGGGTGTCGGAAAACATCGTGTCATCCAGCCCCGCCAGGTTAACGGAAACCAGCTCCCCCTTGCAGCCGCTCAGTCGGTGTATGGCGCGGGTCACCAGTTCCTTGCCGGTTCCGGACTCACCGGTTATCAGGACCGGCTGGGGTGATTTTGCAATTACCTCCAGATACTGAAAGATAACCCGCATTTTGCGGCTGCAGGAAACGATATCCTCGAAAACATCGGGATGGTCCAGGCGGTCTTCCACCAGGTATTCGCGCAGGGTGGAAACCTGATCGGTCAATGCCCGGCACTCCAGGGCCTTGAGGAGAGTGAGCGTCAGACGCTCGTTTTCCACCGGCTTGACCAGATAGTCAAAGGCCCCCATCTTCACACATTCAACCGCCCGTTCAAGTTCATAGGCAGCGGTCACAATGATGACCGGCACCTGCGGAAACTTCTCCCGCAGCTTCGGCAGCAGCTCCATGCCGCTGACATGGGGCATAAAGAGATCCAGAACCACCGCATCGATACCACCACCGTCCATGATGTCCATAACCCGACGGCTGTCGGATTCGGTAACGATATCCCGCAGTCCGTTCATCTTGAGGGACGTGGTGCAGGCCTTGAGGGTGTTGATCTCGTCGTCGACAATCAGTACTCGGCCGGGATGAGCCACTATCATGGGGTACCTCTCTGGTCATTGGTAATTTCAGGGACCGCTGCCCGGCAGAGGCGAACGGTAAACGTGGAACCCTTGTCCTGTTCCGACTCGAACTCGATGGAGCCGTCATGTTCCTTGACAATGGTGGCACTTATTGCAAGCCCCAGGCCAGTTCCACCATGTTCCAAACGGGTCGTGAAAAACGGCTCCATGATCCGGTTCGCGATTTCCGGCGGGACACCCGTGCCCTCGTCGGAGATCCGGATCAGAACATGGCCGCTGACCGGATCGGTCCCAGTGGAGACCGTCACCCCGCAATCCGGTGAAGGCAAGGCCTGAAGCGCATTCTGGATCAGATTAATGACAACCTGTTCCAGCTGCCGCGCGCTCCCCCTGACCTGTGGCAGATCTTCGGCCAGCTCAAGCCGGAATCGATGCGTCGCACGGTTGATATGATGATTGAGGATCGACGTGGACAGCTGGACCACGGCATTCACATCCGCCTGTGATTCCGCTTGAAAGCGGTTGTCCCGCCCATATGCCTTGAGATTGCCCACGATTTCGCTGATCCTGAGCGCCCCCTGCTGGATGCCGTCGATTGCTTCGGGAAAAAAGGAACGGGCCTCGCTCCACAGAGACTGGGCAACGGCAAAATCGCCGTTGCGTTGAAAATAGTCCTCAACAACGGGAGCGATGTCTTCCCACGACCGCTTGACGATCCCGGCATTCATCAGCAAAAAGTTATTCGGATTATTGATTTCATGGGCAACGCTGCTGACCATGGTGCCCAGCGAGGTCATGCGGTTGGCCTGGATCAGGCGGGCCTGGATCTCCCTGGCCTGTTCCTCGAGAATGATGCGTGTTGTAATGTCGCGGAAGGTCGTGTAGATGACCTCGGAACCTTGCAGGCGGATTTTCTTTCCATGGAACGAAAGAATGTGAATATCCCCTGGAGGAAGAAGACACTCGAACTTTTCGATCAAACCGGGAAAGTTGTCCAGGATGATCTGCTCAAGGGCACACTCGAGCTGATGATGACCTTGTTGATCACAGAGCGAGGACAGATTGTGCCCCAGAAGATCCTCCTTATTCTTGCGGAAGATACGCTCCGCAGTGGGGTTGACATCGATGATTTCGTTATCCGGGGGGGAAATGAGAATAATGGCATCCTCACTCTGCTCGAAAATCTGCCGAAAACGCTCTTCACTCTCCTGCAAGGCTTGCTTGGCCTTGATATGCCCTTCGTTTTCCTTCTTGAGTCGCAGGCTTGTCTCCTGAAGCTCCCGAGAACGTTCCTGAACCAGCTGCTCAAGGTGGTTCTGATAGACTTTCAGTTCCTCTTCCACCCGTTTGCGCTCGGTGATGTCCCAGAAGATCGCAATCGCGGCAACAATTTCATTGGTTTCTTTCCTGATGGGTGCGGCGTTGAACTGAACGATGCGTTCGTCATTGTCCAGCCCGCGGACGACATACTCCACGCCACCGGTTTCACCGAACTGAAGCGCGCGGCCCAGCGGGCCTTCAGTGGGTTTCACCAGGTGGCCATCAAAATCCAGAATCTGCAGGTCGGACACGAATTGATCGTAGCCGACACCGTTGACGAATTCCTGCCGGTCGATGCCTCGCATGAGCAGCCCCACGTCGTTCACATACCGCAATGCTCCGTCAGGAGCATCGGCAATGGCAATCCCGGTCGGGCTCTGATCCATGGCAGCCTGGAGAATGGCTTTGGTCTCGCGCAGCGCCGCCTCAGATACCGCACACTCTTGAATCAGCTGTTCGAGATGTTGCTGGTGGGTTTTAAGCTCAATCTCTTTGTGACGATAGCTTTCAATCAACACCACCAGGGGTTTGAACAAAATGAAATACAGAATTGCATAGAGAGTAGCGGTCAGAAGCGACGAGTCCGCCAGGGTTTCCTTCCACCCCGCAGGCTCGACACCCTCAAGCGCAACCATGATGAACGTCTCAACGACAAAAATGGATACGACCAGAGTAAACATAATTCGCCGAGGTGACAGCCCAAAAACCCCATTTCGATCACACAGCAACACCATCATTTTATTCAACGGGCCTAAGTTCGCACCACTTTCAGGTATCATACTACACTCCCTGCTGCATCGCCGAAACCGGCGGATATACATCAGAATCCCGTTGCAACCCCTGCCAAAATTTTATACTATGCAAACATTTTAATTGATCACACCCGGTCTATCTTGCTCATCTGACTTGACTTGTGGTTGACAGGAAAACCTGCCAGCAAAGAATTCGCTGACATCCATGTGGCACAAGGGATAGGTTACATTAAAATACAAACAAATTACCGAGTACGTCAATCAGCAAATCATCGGTATCATGGAATTATTCAGAGAGTTAACACATTCATTAGAACATGGCACGCAATATGTATCGAATCGAATTCCGGCCACTCATCATGAATCTCTCCTAAAACGCAACAGTGGACGTCGATATGCACGATTATTCATTCTATTCAGGAATTCTTGGACTTTCATCAGCATGGCGCATTGCCGATGTGACCATTGATGAACAGAGCGGGGATATCGAACTTCACATTCGCAGCAAAAGGGGCAGCACGTTTTCCTGCAGCAGGTGCGGAGCGACAAAACTTCCTTCAGGGACAAGCAAGGCCCGCTGGCTGCACGAAAACAACCTCAATATCCGATTCTACATTTCGGCGCTGATACCGATCATCACCTGTGAATGTTGCGGCGACATGATAGTGGACGTACCCTGGAAACATATTGGAGAGCCATGCGAACAGCATGAGCAGGACGACTCTCACCATGAAAACGGGGCCGCGTCCCGAAAAGCTTGTGAATGCTGCAAGCGATAAACAAGGGCATTGCGTAAACACGTCGACAGACACCTTCCCGTTGCCAGGTGACCGAATTCCTCACCGCTTATTCACGCAACTCGCCACACCTGCCGAGCAAAACCGTTAACATACATACGGAAACGCAACCCACCCTTTACATCCCCTGCCAGATTACTTAGAATGCGCCAAAGCAGCATCGTGGGGCCGTGGTTGCCGCACTTTGTGAGCGGACCATGGTTTTCCGGGGATTGATGTTGAGTACGCCAAATGCGGCAGTGCAGTTGATGAAGGGCAACCTCGAGCGTCATCCTGACAAGGTTGCCTATGTGTGTGGCGACCAGACACTGACCTTCCGTCAACTGGATCTGGCCAGCAGGCGTTTTGCCCGACTGCTCCAAACCCGGGGGATTGTTCCGGGTGAACGCGTCGTTATCGCCCTACCCGACTGCTTTGCCTTTCCAGTCGCCTTTCTGGGGTGCCTGCTGGCCGGCGCCATTGCCGTGACAGCCGGATCCAGCCAGAGGGATGAAGACCTGACCCATATTGTCAATGACAGCGCTGCGAGCCTGCTGGTCAGCCATGTGAAGCAGTCCTCCCTCCACGCCACACTCTGCCGCGGAATCAAGCGGATCATCTGCGATGTTCTCGGACCGACGGAAGACGACGCCTGCCATGCTGCCGACAATACTCCCTACCAACCCACAGCTGACGATTTCGCCTACATGCTCTACAGTTCCGGCTCCACCGGCAGGCCAAAGGGAATCCCTCACCGACACAAAAGCCTGCTGCTGCCCTGCCAGCTGGTAGGACAGGCGGTATTAGGCATAACCGGCGACGACATCATATTTTCCACCAGCAAACTCTCTTTTTGCTATGGCCTGATCAACAGTCTCTCCTTTCCGCTCCATTTCGGGGCCACGGCAATCCTTCTGCCGGATAAACCGGATGCCCGATCAGTTCTCGACATTATCGAGATACATAAACCCTCCATTTTCTTCTCAGTGCCAGCTGTGTTCAGACACATCGCCCTCTCCAGCGCCGGACCGCAGTTGAAGCTCCCCCTGCGCATGTGCTGCTCGGCCGGTGAAGCGCTGCCCCTGTCCCTGTTCAAGGAGTGGCAGCGGCTGACCGGACTTGAGATCATCGACGGCATCGGCGCTTCCGAACTGGCCTACCACTTCATCAGCAACCGTCCGGGACAGGCGCTGGCCGGGTCTACCGGCAGGTTGGTACCGGGTTACCGTGTGCGGCTGGTGGATGACAGCGGAAATGACGTCCCCTCGGGAAGCGAAGGCAACCTGCTGGTGAGCGGAGAAACCGGGGCTCCCTTTTACTGGAACCTGCCCGAAAGGAGCCGCGCAACCATGCTGGCGGATGGCTACATCCGCACCGGAGACATCTTCCTGGAGAGAGAGGGTTACTACTACTATCGCGGCCGGAGCGACGACATGATCAAGGTGGATGCCCAGTGGGTTTCACCGGTCACCGTGGAGGAGGCCTTGTGCAGCCACCATGCAGTGGCGGAGTGTGCGGTTGCGGCGGTAACCGTTGGCGGTTTTCCCCGGCCGGGAGCCTTTGTGGTGCTCTCCCCCGGAGTGGATCAGACCCCCGATCTGGCCGGGGCACTGATGAAGCATGCCAAGTCTCTGCTGCCGGATCACCTGTGTCCGGCCCGTATCCGGTTTATGACCGAGCTACCGCGCACCTCCACCGGCAAAATCAAACGATCCGCCCTGTGCGAGCACACACCCGGCTGAACACCCCCTCCGTAGTTCGGAGCGGTGCACCACCATCACAAAAGGAGAGAATCAATGGACATCATCAATGAAATGAAAACACTGCTGCTAAAGATAGGCGTAGAAGAGAGCGTCGTCGCTGATCTGACCCAGTATTTGCCGCTGGCCGGACACATAGTGGATTCGGTCGGTTACAACGAGTTCGTCGCCGCCCTGGAAGAGCGCTTCGGAATCGTTGTTGACGATCCGGGCGCCGCCTACATCAGATCGCTGAACGACTTCAAGCTACTGATCGAATCGAAATCCTGACAGACACGCCATCCCCATTCATTGAAACAATTACGGGGAGTGGTACACTTTGAACACTACGCGCCACTCCCCACGTTCCTGGGATGATATCGATGTTTTCAACAGACAACAGAACACAGCGCATCGTACTGGCATTGCTGCTCCCTTTTATCGCCTGCGGGGTACAGTGGCAATTCTGGCAGATGTTCAAGCCCTTTGTCTGGTTTCTCTTCTTTCCCACCATTTTCCTGAGTTCACGCATCGGCGGAAAATACGCCGGTATTCTCTCAACCGCCATTTCGGCTGGACTGGTGGTATACTTTTTCATCCCTCCCCAACTGTCATTTTCCGTTACGAATCCAAACAATTACTATTCAGTGCTGGTGTTTCTCTTCATGGGAGGGTTGTTCAGCTTTACCCATGACAAGCTGGAACGGGCCACGCAACATGCCGCCACTGCGCTGGAGGAAAGCCGTCTCGCCAACGACCGGCTGACAGATTCCAACCGGCAGGTAACCCTGCTGTACGAAAAAACCCTCAAACTCGACGAGCTCAAGACCCGCTTTTTTTCCAATATCAGCCATGAACTGCGTACACCGCTGACGCTGATCCTCGGTCCGGTCGGCAGATGCCTGGCCGATTCCGGGCTCCCCGTGGAAAACAGACGTGACCTGGAAGTGGTCCAACGCAACGCCCTCATGCTGTACCGTCAGGTAAATGACCTGCTGGACATGGCAAAACTGGAGGCAGGCGCAATGGCGATGCGCTATTCAAAAGCTGATCTGGCCGGGCTGGTTCGTTTTGTTGCTTCCCATTTTGAATCCCTGGCCGAAGAGAACAACATCTCTTTTCTGATCGAGACACCCGATACTCTTGAAAATCAGGTGGACCAGGAAAAGTGTCGCCGAATCCTGCTCAATCTGCTGGCAAACGCTTTCAAGTTTACTCCGTCCGGCGGTGAGATTGCCGTCACACTCCGGATGCGCAATGAAATGGTGAGTATCGAGGTACGGGACAGTGGCCCCGGTATTCCCGAGGATAAGCGGGAAACCATATTTGAACGTTTCAGCCAGATCGATGGCGGGGTCGAGCGGAGATTCGGCGGTACCGGACTGGGACTGGCGATTGTAAAAGAGTTTGTCCAACTGCATGGCGGCACAGTCGCTGTTTCCGCAGCACCAGAGGGGGGAGCAATATTCACCGTCACCCTGCCGCGGTTTGCCCCTGATGGAGCAGTTATGCATGAGGCCCAGGAGGAGGGTGAAGAACCGTTCCAATGCCTGGCTCCGTTGGACACCTCCCACAAGAGAGACGAAAGCGGCTCCGTTGTTTCACCCGATGCCCCGTTGATACTGGTGGTGGAAGACAACCCCGACATGAACCGCTACATCACCTCCCTGCTCGGAACCCAGTATCGGGTGGCCAGCGCCTATGACGGTGAAGAGGGATTGGCCAAAACCCATTCTCTGCAGCCGGACCTGCTGATCAGCGACATGATGATGCCGCGCATGAGCGGCGAGCGAATGGTGCGGGAACTGCGCGACCAGCCCGGAATGGATAAACTGCCGATCATCATGCTCAGCGCCAAAGCCGATGACGAACTGCGGGCACGACTCCTGGAAAACGGAGTCCAGGAATATCTCACGAAACCCTTTTCCGATGCAGAACTTGTGGCCAGGGTGGGTGGACTTCTGGCCGAGCGAAGAAGGACATCGGAAGAACTACGGGAGAGCGAGGAACGTCTCCGTCTGGCTCTTGATGCCACCAGTGACGCCCTCTGGGATTGGGACGTACGCAGCGGAGTGGTCTATCGTTCACCGCGATATTTCGAATTGGTCGGTCGCCGGCCTGACGAGGGAACGCCGGATTTCGCGTTTTTTACCACCACGGTAC
>JACAAY010000110.1 GCA_013377095.1 Desulfuromonadales bacterium | reverse complement strand
CTGGGATGTTTTGTGTGCAGATTCAACGCTTTAGCTTGGTCCGACCCCAAGTGCCCCAACATGTGCGAAGCCTCCTTTTGTTGGAATTCACTCGGAGCGGGAATTCCGGGGACACCATTATGAATATGAATCCAATACCACCAAGATCAATAGTGAGACTCAAAAATCTGTGGCCTCACGCCCAGCGCCGAGGGCATAAAAAAGGAGAGATAAGGATAATCGGCTACTACTCCAAACACGACGGGCTTGACTGCGTGTGGTCGGTAAACGCCATCACTGGTGCCTATGAACGGACAACTGACCATGAGTGGCTATACGAAAAATTTGAAGTTTTGCAGTACTCGAAGGAAACGGATTTTTACGGAGACGAGTGCGAAAGAATCGAACCATTAGATGAAGAGACTATTTTGAGTCTCCAGAGTCAGATATTATCGTGAGCCCATATATTTAAAATGCGCGCGGGTTGACGGTTACCCTAAAAAACCGGGCTGGCTGTTATAACAGGGGCCGTTGCAAGTGTCCCCCGTCAAACAAACGTCTCAAATCACCATTCAACCCGGCAATCCCACCGTTTAACCCAAAACCTGATTCTCAACAACTTAACCCGCGGATAAAATCCCCGACAGCTTCGACCCCCTGTTCATCCACAAGCCGGATGGTCTGGGAGCCGATCACGGCGATATCCGCCTTGCCCTTAAGAAAATCGATGTCCGCCCTGTCCTTGACGCCGAAACCAACGGCCAGGGGCAGGGTGGTGGCGTTGCGATAGCGGGCCAGACTGGCGTCCAGGTCCGTGGAAAAGTCGGTCTTCTGTCCGGTAACCCCTTTTCGGGCAACGCAGTAGATGAATCCGGAGCCATGTCCGGAGATCATGCGCATGCGGGCGTCGCTGCTGTTGGGCGCGAAAATGAAAATCGGCGAAAGATTGTTGCGCTGCATGGCCGCCAGATACTCTCCCCCTTCCTCCGGCGGCAGGTCGGGGACAATCGCTCCGCGCACGCCAATCCGGGCCATGGTGTCCGCAAAGGAGTCAACCCCGAATTTATGGAGGATGTTGTAGTACGTCATGAAGAGGAAGGGAATCGGGAATTCGGCACTAACCCGGGCGGCGAAATCGATGCACTCCCGGACGGTGATGCCTCCGGCCAGGGCGTCCTGGTTGGCCCTGAGAATGACCGGTCCGTCGGCCATAGGCTCGGAAAACGGAATCTGCAGTTCCATCAGGTCTACACCGGCCTCGACCATCTCCCTGACGATCCGGAACGAAGCTTCCAGGGAAGGATAGCCGATCACGATGTGGGTCATCAGCAGGATCTCTTTTTTTTCACGCTGTGTGCGAATATAGGCTTCAATCATGGTACTGTTCCGCCTTCTGTTTGATGAATGTTCTCCAGGCCGGGTCTTCAAAGGCATCCGCCACGGTAAAGATATCCTTGTCACCCCGTCCGGACTGGTTGATGATGATGATGTCGTCGGGTGAAAGCTCCGGCGCTTCCCTGAAGGCCTGGGCAAAGGCGTGCCCGGACTCAAGGGCCGGAATCAGCCCCTCCTTGCGCATGGTCAGCCCCACGGCCTCGACCACCTCTTTGTCCGTCGCGGCCGCGAATCGTGCCCGGCCGTTTTCCTTGAATTGGGACAGGATCGGAGAAACCCCCACATAATCAAGGCCCGCCGCGATGCTGTGGGTCTCCAGCATCTGCCCGTCATCGTTCTGCAGAAAATAGGTCTTGTATCCCTGGGCCACGCCGATACTGGCATCAGGCGAACAGAGTCGCGAAGCATGCTGCCCCGAAGCGAGCCCCTTGCCCCCCGCCTCGACGCCGATCAGTTCGACCGGATCATTCAGAAAGCCCGAAAAAAGCCCCAGCGCATTGGAACCGCCGCCGACACAGGCATAGACCCGCGTGGGCAGGCGTCCTTCCAGGGCCAAGATCTGTTCGCGCGCCTCCTGGCCGATAATGGACTGGAAGTAGGTGACCATCTCCGGGAAGGGGTGCGGGCCGCAGGCCGTGCCCAGCAGGTAATGGGTTGTGTCCATATTGGTGACCCAGTCGCGGAAGGCCTCATTGATGGCGTCCTTCAGGGTGCGGGAACCGTCCTTGACCGGCACCACCGTGGCGCCCATGCGCTCCATCCAGAAAACGTTCGGCCGCTGGCGCTCCACATCCACTTCCCCCATGTAGATGGTGCATTCGAAACCGAAGCGGGCCGCCATGGTGGCCGTGGCCACGCCATGCTGCCCCGCGCCGGTTTCGGCGATCACCCGTTTTTTGCCCATGCGCTTGACCAGCAGCCCCTGACCGATGACGTTGTTGGCCTTGTGGGCGCCGGTGTGGTTCAGGTCCTCGCGCTTGATGTAAATTTTGGCGCCGCCGAAGTGCCGGGTCAGGTTTTCGCAATAAGTAAGTGGTGTCGGCCGGCACGAATAGGTCGACATGATCTGCTCATACTCCCGCCAGAAGGCGGGATCAGCCTTGGCCGCTTCAAACACGGCCTCAAGCTCATCAAACGTGGCGCTCAATACCTCCGGGATAAAGGCGCCACCAAATCCTGAAAAGTAACCTCGGTTATTCATGACCGAATCCTCCAATAGTGTATCCTGACTGCGTGACGCCCACACACCTCAGTTAGTCCGGAAGGCCTCTGCCTGGTATTTGGGACAACCGGGTTCTCGTCACAGGACCGGAAGAGTGGGTGGCTTGCTACATCAAGGCGTCGTACGGGCCCCGGCTCTTCCGGCCACTGAGGTATTCCGGCATCACGCATTCAGGTTTTGTGAAAAGACAAACCGGTCGGTACGGCAGTACAGCCGGGAGAAGAAGCCGTTGTCGGCCTGTTGAAAGTGCAGAAATCGATCAACCCGCAGGAGGGGGACACTGTCCTCCACCTGCAGAAGCCAGGCGCGCTCAGCATCCGGATATTCAATGCTGAAATTCTGTTTTCCGCCACTTGGGCGCAGGTAAAACTGTTCGTCGGCAATGGCTGAAAGGGAACACCCGTGCAGTTCGACCTGCTCTATCCCGGCAAAGAGTTGCTGATGCAGGAATATTTCCTCCAGCAGAACCGGCGCATCGTTTACCAGCACAAGGCGGGAGAGGTAGTAGGCTGCTCCGCCATCAAAGGGATTACCCGGATCATGGCACATGGCCTCCAGCCGGGCAGGGGCGAGCAGGCGGGTTTCCAGTGCCAGCCCCTTGTCGCGGAAGGCTGCGCCGGTCCCATCCAGGGAAAACAGCGCAACCTCCTGCCGTGGTTCACATACGAACGTGCCGGCGCCACGGCGCTTGGCCAGGAGCCCCTTGCGCACCAGCAGATCAATGGCCTGCCGTACCGTAGGTCGACCGATGGAAAAATCCGCGGAAAGCTGGTGTTCGGACGGGATGCGGCTACCCGGCGGGTATGCACCGGCGCGGATCCGGGCAGTTAATTGCTCTGCCAGCTGGTGATAGAGGGGAGTAGGGGAGTGCGGGTTGAGCATGGAGTGTGCCTCTTCAAACATGGTCGAGTGGCACTGATTATGAAAAGAATTGGTAAAGATGTCAAGACAAGTTTTGCAACAGAAAAGCTACCCGCGGGTTCAGGAGAAAGGAAAGGGGCGCGCGTTTACAGATTCATTTTCTGAAGTTTACAGATGCGCCCCCCAAAGTTCTTCTAGAGTTCTGATCTTATTATCTTCACCAGCATACCCTCTCAGGATTGGGAGTGGCAGGGATATTAACGGGTTGATACGTGGTGGGTGTACTATTTTGTGCCATACGCAGATAGACGCTGTGATGGATCATCGTATGACCTGGTACGAATCGCGGCGCGCCGCGGTGAGGGCGCCATTTTTTCTCCCAGCTACCGGCATCATTTTTGTAATGCCGCGGCAAAGGGACCCGCTCGACAAATCTCCACAATGCCCCGAGTAGATCAGGACGAGTGAGCTCATCATGGCTTTCATAACCAATAAATCGTTCGGTGACGGCTTGGATTGTTATTTCATCGGGAGCGTGTCCGCCATCGCGCCAGAAAAGGCGCGCTTCCTCTTGGTGAAGAAAATTCAATCCGGCGGCTTTTGCTTCGCAGATCATCCATAACAGGGGAATTGCGCCAAGGCCGGGTGATGTGTCGGCGGTGTAGCCGCCTCCGATATCGGCGTGTGCGCCGGCAAACCACACCTGTTTGACGCTTTGCGATTCGGTCGGTTGGTCCGTCCACAGATTAGTTCCGTAGGCGGCGCGCCGTTCATCCAAGGCAACTGCATGGCGAAATGAGCACACGGAGGGGTTGTCAAAGGTACTGGGAAAGACTTTTGGCCTGAATCGCGAACCAATCGAACTGACCGTATCCCACACCCCAAGAAAATCTATATCAATTCGCCGCGAATAGTAACGGCGGAAACGGCCAGCCGACTCTTCATTGCGACGGGTGCGATAAATTTCCCAAGCAAAGGGTACCATTTCCTCCTGGCCGCGATAGAGAAGGCCGACTTTGTGGATCATTCCCGCCAGAACTCGGCACGTGTACGCGCCACGACTGAAGCCGATGAGAAAAAGACGATCGCCTGGCTCGTACACCTGCATCAGATACCGGTAAGCCGAGGTTACATGGCGGCGAAAAAAGCTGGCGGTAGCCAGATCCCAGATCCGGCGGATTGTCTGACGCAACCGACCAGCGGGATTGTCCGGGTCGAGGGTGCCTATCCCCGGTTGGTAATAGCCTATTTGGTCCGAGGCCGATTTATCAAGCATTCGGAAAAAACGGCTGACATTGGTGCGGCCTCTTGTTGGATCATTGTTGGTTCCGTCGATACAGATAACAATGTTTTTGGACATGGCATCCTCCCGGAAAAAGGTGGTTGGGGTATGAATGCGTTAGCCTCAACTCGAGGATACTGTTTTTGCAACACCTTGATGTTTGTCAATAGTACTCAATGCGTCATTACTGCTTATACCGTTAATGGTTGGAAGCGGACCGAGCTAACAGGCTATAATTTTGAATATAATCGAAAAACAGCCTATCGTATTGTCTTAGAGCCGGGTTATTACCTGCAAAATGTAACGACACAACGAGGAACGATACACGGGAAACACAAAGCTAAAACCGTCTCACCGCTCCGGAACCAGCCGGTACCCGACGCCCGGTTCGGTGATGATGTGGCGCGGGCGGGAGGGATCAGCCTCGATCTTGCGGCGCAGATTGCTGATGTTGACCCGCAGCACGTGGGGCTGTTCCTGGTAGGCGATTCCCCAGATCTGCTTGAGGATCATGCTGTGGGTCAACACCTTGCCGGCATGGTTCACGAACAGCCGCAACAGGTCGTACTCGGTCGGTGTCAGCTGCACATCTTCCCCCTTGACGGTCACCCGCCTGAGGGTCAGGTCCATGACCAGATCACCGCTGGCGAAAACCGGTTCGGGTGCCTGCTGTAGAGAACGACGCAAGGCTGCCCGCATGCGGGCCAACAGCTCTCCCACCCCGAAGGGCTTGGTCAGATAATCATCGGCGCCGGCATCCAGGGCCGCAATCTTGTCATCCTCACGCTCCCGCACCGAAAGCACGATAATCGGCACCTGCGACCACTCGCGAATCCGCTTGATCACCTCCACCCCATCCAGGTCCGGCAACCCCAGGTCCAGCAGAATCACATCCGGCCGGAACGCGGCGGCGGCAGCCAAACCGGCATGCCCCCCTTCCGCCTCATGCAGGGCAAACTCCTCGCTATTCAGGACGGTGTGCAAAAAACGTCGTATGGCCAGCTCGTCATCAATCACCAGGATCCGCGCCGGATTGTCCGCCGCACGTTCTGACGTCATGGTTTATTCTCCTCCACCGCATCCAGCGGCAACCGTATGATAACCGTCAATCCGCCTCCCGGACGGTTATCGGCCCTGATTCTCCCGCCATGCGCCTCAACCAGTCCCTTGCAGATGGAAAGACCCAGCCCGGTACCGGCCGCCCCTTCAGGAATCGGAATTCTATAAAACTTGTCAAAAACCCGCTTCAAATCCTGTTCCGGCACGCCCCTGCCATGGTCGGAAAGCTTGAGTTCCAGCCACCCTTTGTCAGCCAGGGCAACAATCTCCAGCGGACTACCCGGAGGCGAATATTTGATGCTGTTTTCCAGGATATTCACCAGAACCTGGGTCATCAGGACCTGGTCCATGGGAACCAGCGGCATGATCGGCGGCATGCGGAACTGCACTTCCCGGTCGCCCAGGCGCGTCTCCACCACGGCCAGGGCGCAGCCGACCAGGTCCTGCACATCGCATGCTTCGCGCCGCAGACGGAGCGCTCCGGCCTCGATGCGGGTCATGTCCAGCAAATTCCCCACAAAGCGGTTCAGACGCTCAGCCTCGCCGCAGGCGGTGTCAAGCAGTTCCTGTCGCGCCGATTCATCGAGATGGGCGCCCTCGTCCCTGAGGCTGGAAAGCACACCGGTGATTGAGGCCAGCGGTGAGCGCAGATCGTGGGAGATGGAATTGAGCAGGGCCCGCTCCAGATTTTCGCGGGCCTGGAGAATCTGGGCCTGTTCGGCCTGGTGGGAAAACTGCACCCGCTCCATGGCCATGGCGGCCTGGGTGGCAAAGGCATCCAGCAGCCGACGGCTCTCGGTGGAGCGATAATCCGACTCGTTCTCCAGGCTGACCGCCATGACACCCAGCACATTGGAGGCGGTCTGCAGGGGCAAATGAATCAGGCCGGCGGATACCAGCGTATCCGTCCCCCGACCGGCCGGGTGACGGTTCCGGAATGCCCAATCCGCCACCGCCTGTTCCTTGATATCAACGGCCATGCCATCACTGGTGGCCATGACATCGAGTCGTTCCCCCTCCGGAAGGAGCAGGGCCAGCCGGGCGTTCAGCGCCTCACCCACATGCTTGACAACCGCCTTCAGTACGGCACCGATATCAGCCGAAGCAGCCAGTGCGCGGCTCAGGTAATAGAGGCTGGCGGTCTGCAGTTCCCGCGCACGCATGACTTCGGCCCGCTCCCGCGCCTGGGAAACCAGTGTACTGATGACAACGCCCACGGAGAAGAGCGCCGCAAAGGTTATCAGGTACTGGGTATTGGCCACGGCAAAGGTGAATCGTGGCGGAACGTAGAAGAAGTCAAAGGCCAGCACCCCCAGAAAAGCGGTCAGGATGGCCGGTTTCTGACCAAGCCGGACAGATGCCAGGATCACCGCCAGCAGATAGATCATGACCATGTTGATCGGGTCCAAAAAGGCATGCAGCACCTGACAGGCCAGCGATGCCGCTACCACCAGCAGAGCGCTGGCAGCATACCCCCGCAACTCAAAGGGAGACCTTTGTTTTCGTTTCGCCCCCGCCGCCGAAGTTCCTTCCGACTCGAAACTGACCACCACCACATCAATCGAACCACTGTTGCGGATGATCCGGTCCACGATCGGGGGGTTGAGCAGCTCGCGCCAACGCGGTTTGTTCGGCTTGCCCATCACGATCTTGGTGACATTGTGCCGAACGGCATAGGCGAGAGTTCCGTCGGTAACCGTAGTGGCGGTCACGGTTGCCGCCTGTGAGCCCAGACTCTCCGCCAGACGCAGATCACGCCAGACATGCTCGCGATTTTCCCGGGCCTGACTGCTGTTCCCCGGTGTTTCCACGTACACGGTGTACCACTGGGCCTTCAACTCTTCCGCCAGGCGGCAGGTGGCGCGGATCAGTTTTTCGCTGTAGGGGCTGCCGCTGACGCAGACCAGCAGCCGCTCCGATGTGGGCCAGGGACCCGCAATGGATTGGGTTTCCATGTAGGCCCGCATCTGGTCATCCACCCGCGCGGCGGTGCGGCGCAGTGAGAGTTCCCGCAACGCCATCAGGTTGCCCGGCCTGAAGAACTTCTCCATGGCTCTGGCAGCCTGGCTGGGGATATAAACTTTGCCCTCGCTCAAACGCTGCAGCAGATCCTGGGGCGGGATATCCACCAGTACGATCTCGAAGGCGGTATCCAGAAAACGGTCCGGCACAGTCTCACGAACCACCACCCCGGTAATCTGGGTCACCACATCGTTCAGGCTTTCGAAATGCTGGATGTTAACCGTAGTGTAGACATCAATCCCGGCTGCCAGCAGTTCCTCCACATCCTGCCAGCGTTTCTCGTGGCGCACGCCCGGTGCATTGCTGTGGGCCAGTTCGTCAACCAGCGCAATCTGCGGTTTGCGATCCAGAATGCCGTCCAGGTGCATTTCGGTCAGCTGTACACCCTGGTAGGGAATCTGCTGGCACGGGACAATCTCCAGCCCTTCCAACAGGGCATCGGTATCGCGGCGGCCATGGGACTCCACATAGCCGGCCACGATGTCGCGCCCTTCGCGCCTGCGCAGATGGGCAGACTCCAGCATGGCATAGGTCTTGCCCACCCCGGCGGCATAGCCGAGGAACATCTTCAGCTTCCCCTGCCCGGACTGTTCCCCTTCGGCCTGAGCCAGTTTCAGCAGGACTTCGGGTGAGGGACGATTGTCGTCGTTATCAGTCATGATTTTCCATATGGTTCATGTGGGATGCTGCGAGGTTATTCTATCTCACACGAAGCCACAAAGACACGAAGTTTTAATCATGAAACCAAAATGTCATGGCCACCCCCCACTATGGATCTCCCTTTATCAAAAAAGTCATTTGTCATTGTTTGCGCCTTACCTCGTGCCTTTGTGCCTTCGTGTGAGTCAGTTTTTTTCGCTTCCCAGCAGACACACTCAATCAGAACAGGGGCAGGGGTCTTCATAGCGCGTTCCTTTCCTACCCATAAATTGATCCCTGACCTGCGCTACCGGCCTGAGGATCCACTTCTGCTGACAGATTTCGAAAATTGGGACAAAACCGGTTTGATGCGCAGGTGGAGCAACCGTGGTAACCCCCTCCTCGTCCTCAAGCATATCAGCTGCAACAAATGTTTCACCCTCGTACAATCCGTTTTCAGTGTTGAACAGGTAAACTTTCACGACTGACCTCCCGTGCGCAGTGACAATCCGTCCTTTGATTGTATGCTAGCAGGCAAGACATAAAGGTAGGGTCATAATGGGGGAGGATAGCGTCAATATTACATAAAGAAAAAGAGGCCTCCAGCATGAAGGCCCCTTTTGGGGGTCACGAATGTTTCCCGTCACTCGACCCGCCTCATGACCTGACCCGAATGGGGAGGATCACCGAGGTAATACCATCCCATTGCAGACGGCGCTGAATGGCAAAGGCGGTCTCGTTGTGCAGCAGGCGGTGGTAGAACTTTTCCAGCCGGAAGGTCAACTGGCCGGTGAACACTGTTGAACGGGGATAGGTTTCGTGAATCTCCTTGCAGAGATCGATGGCTCCTTCAACCACATCGATGGCCGTCTCCATGCGATGCTCGGCGGCAAAACCGAGCCGGCGGGCCAGGGTAACGTATTTTTCAAGCCCGTCCCTGACCGACTGTTCCAGCGCCTCCACCTCTTCGGCCCCCTTGAAGGAACCGGAATCAACCACCGCCACGGACACAAAGATGACGTTCTTGTAGGTCTTGGGAAAGGTAGTCAGGATGGAAAGCAGGGTGTGTACGCCAAAGCCGCTGTAGCCGGAAACCAGCTGAATGGCGGTCAAATCGTTCTTGTTGAGTGGAGCGTCGTTATAGGCGTGGGTGATGGGAAAATCCAGCAGCGCTTCGTCCAGCTGGGCAATCCCCTGGCGAACCCTGATGTAATGGTTTTTGATCAGATAACAGAGCCAGATCACCAGCGAGGTTATCACCAGCGTCAGCCAGCCCCCCTCGGCAAACTTCTCAACGGTGGTGATGACCAGAATCGTGGAGCAGAGCACCAGGCCGACCAGATGTACACTCAGATGCTGGAGCCACTTGGGATCTTCCTTGCGGCGCTGGATAAAAAAGCGGGACATGCCCAACTGGGAGAGGGAGAAGGTCACGAAAACGTTGATGGAGTACATGATGATCAGCGCGGAAACAGAACCACCGGTGTAGACCAGCAGCGCAATGGCTGACAATCCCATCAGCATGATGCCGTTGCGCATGGTCAGACGTACGGACAGGGCCGCGAAACGGTGCGGGAACCAGGAATCCACCGCCATGTTGGCCATGACCCGCGGTCCATCCACAAAACCGGTCTGGGCCGCCACCAGCAGCAGGGCGCCTTCCGAGAAGATGGTGATAAAGGCGAGCCAGTGTCCCATGGGCCAGTTGGCGAATAGTCCATCGGCCAGCACGGCATTGAGGGTTTTCCCGGCCACCGGCCTGACACCGATCAACGCGTAACAGAGAAACAGGACACCGGCGGTGAAAGCCAGAGAGGTGGCCATGTAGACCATGGTGCGCTTGCCGGTCTTGACCCGCGGTTCGCGCATGATCTGCAAACCGTTGGAGACCGCCTCGATACCGGTATAGGTACCACCCCCCAGAGAGTAAGCCCGCAGGAACAGCATCAGGATGCCGAAGAAGCCGATGGTGGACAGGTCGTGACTGAGCCCGGTTTTAAATTCGTTGGCCAGGGGAACAAAGCGCTGGGTGTGGGTAAACATACCATCCATCAGCATCAGTACATGGGTGATCACAAAGGTGGCAAAGATCGGCGCCATCACCGAAATGGATTCCTTGACACCCCGGATGTTGAGCACGATCAGCAGGACCGCCAGAGAGCAGGCCACGGGAACCTTGTAGTGGTGATAGTGCTGCGGGATATAGCTGAACATGGCATCCACACAGGCGGCGATGGAGACGGTAATGGTCAGCACGTAGTCCACCAGCAGGGCGCTGCCGGAGACGACACCGGCCTTCTCCCCCAGCATGTGGGTGGCAACGATATAGCCCCCGCCACCATGGGGAAAATGTTCGATAATGCGGGAATAGGCGTAGGAGATGATAAAAACCGTCACGGCGGTGGTCAACCCCAGCAGGATGGCCAGGTAGGTGTGCTGCCCCAGCGCCCGGAAAGCCTCCTCGGGACCGTAGGCCGATGAGGAAAGGCCATCCGCCCCCAGGCCGACCCAGGCCAGGATCGGAATCAGCGACATCTTATGGAACAGGTGCGGGTCTTTCAGTTGTTTCGGCGCTCCAAAAATTGCCCGAACCAGCTTTTGAAAAAAATTGAGATTGGATGCTGATTCCTGTTTCGTTCCCATGCCATCTCCTCTGAATACTGTATACCTTCTCAAGTAAACCCGTCGTGAAACAAACTCGTTTCCAGGCCGAAGGTTTCATAGTGTCAGGTATTGCATAAAGGGGGTGTCAAGATACCTCATCCACGTATCAAGAAAGCATAAAGATGACAGCAGCGCAAAAATAGTGGTGGGGATAAAAAAGGTTGAAGACAGCGAGATTATACCATGTTCTCGGAGGAGGCGCGGAACGGATGCAAAAAAAAGAGAGCTATTACTGCAACCAGTTGATGATTTGGCTGTTCACATCCAGGTGATAGCTGAAGTCACCCAGAAAATCCATTCCCAGCAGGCCGTCAAACGGCAGCGAGGGACCGCTGGTGGGCATGATGCTGATCTGGACACTGCTTTTCGATTTAGGTCCCACCATCAGATAATCCAGCGTGGAGACAAAGGTTCTCAGGAACCTGCCGTCCGCCATCCGGGCAAGCCCCATCTCCGTGGTATCCGGACGGATACCCAGCCGCTTGGCAACATCAAACGAAATGGTTGAGGTCGAAGCTCCGGTGTCCAGCAGCATGGTGACATCCACCGTACGGCTGCGATAGCAGAGCGTCACCGGAACAAAGACCTTGTTGTTCTGGATGCGTACTGAGGTTTTTGTGTCCTTCACGCCATCCACGAACCTGGTTGTTTTGGTTTTATCGCGGTACTTCCGGGGAATCTTGCCCTCATCGTCCACAAACACTGTCGTACCATCCTTGTCCGTATACTGAAACAGATCGGCATGGACCGGAGCGCTTGCGAACAAGGACAGGAGAACAAAAAGGAGTGTGTATGAGCGTGTGATCATGGCAGGGGACCTCTGAAATCGCCGTTTGGATAATGAATAGTAAGCAACTTCCAGCGGGAATATCAACAAGAATACGCCCCATCTCCATCTGGAGATGGAAGTACACATGGCTCCAGACAGGATGCGCCGTCCCGGAACATGTTGCAACGAATCGTCTAGAGACTCAAAATGCTTGCTTTTTGAGCTGTTTTTTCATAGCCTGTTGCGCCTGATTGTTACCCTGAACATATGAATTATAACAGGAGGAGGATCTACCATGAGGAGTAAAACTCAAAGGAATGTTTTCATACTGTTGGCTATGCTGGCCCTGTGCGGTTCGCTGCTCTTGGGAAAACAGGCCTGGGCAACCGAAGGGGGCGGCGGCGCCTACCCCAACGGCGCAGAGGATTTCATGTCCGGGGCCGTCCCACCTCCCGGCACCTATTTTATCAACTACTTTGACTACTACTCTGCCAACCGCTTCAAGGGCAATGACGGCAACAATCTGTTTCCCTTTAGCCTGGATGTCTACGCCAACACCTTCCGTCTGATCCATATCACCGATAAACAGGTGCTGGGCGGTTTCTGGGGCATGCACATCTTCATCCCCTTGGTGAAGATGGATGTGCACAACTCGCCCGGTGGGAGAGACAGTAAGGAAGGCCTGGGAGATATGATCGTTGACCCGGTCATCCTTTCCTGGCACGGTAAAAACTGGCACGTGGCCACCGGCGTTGACATCTATTGTCCCACCGGGGAATACGATAAAAAAAGAGCGGCAAACATCGGGCGCAACTACTGGACCTTCGAGCCGATTGTTGCGGGAACGTTCATCAGTGACAACGGCTATGAAGTATCCGCCAAATTCATGTACGATTTCAACACCCGCAACGATGACAGCGGTTACCGATCCGGGCAGGAGTTCCACGTTGACTATACCCTCGGCAAAAAAATCGGGAATCTGAGCCTTGGTGTGGGCGGCTACTACTACCAGCAGACCACCGATGACGATGCGGCAGCGCGAAAACTTGAGAAGGGCATGACCGTCTCCGTCGGCCCCCAACTCAAGTACGACTACAAAAACATGAGCCTTGCCGTAAAATATCTGTTCGAGGTGGATACGTACAACCGTCCCGAGGGTAACAACCTGTGGGCCAAGTTCACCTACGCATTCTGACCCTCCATCAGAACTCTTTTCAGGCCGGAACCACTGGGGCGCTTTTTTTCGAGACGAATGACCGGAAGAAGGCGCCCCATTAAATTGTTTCCCAATTGAATCTTGTCAAAAAGGGGAACCTGGGTGTAAAGTTTATCGCTGTGGTTTCAGTGCGGCATGATGCAAATGGATGCCAAACTGATTTTCAACGGATGGAGAACGGCTGTGACGAGTTACATGCCTGCCCCAGGGGCCGGAGCAAAGAGTGGTTTCAACCTCCCCGGACTGATTGTGTGGCTTGCCGTACTGTCCGGACTGGTTTTATCCATTGTTTCACTGTTAAAAATCTGCTCATCCTGCAGCGAAACAGCCAACTACCGGGTGTTCGGCCTGGATTTCGGCTGGTTCGGCATCGGTTATTTTGCGCTGATGACCATTGCAGTTGCACTGCGGAAGCAAACCGAGTGGTTCTGCTGGATCTCCGCGCTGCTGGTGTTTTCAGCTGCCGGCGCTGAAGCCCGTTTCATCTGGATTCAGAACTACGAGATCGGTCAGTGGTGCCCGATCTGCCTTTCCCTTGCAACGGCAGTTTTTTTTGCCTGTATCGGCATAAGCTGGGAGCGTTTCCGTACTAACACTGCAAAAGGAGCAACCATGAAATCCACGCTGGTCTATCTTGTCATGATCTCACTTTTTTTCGTCATGGGGCTGGGAACCGCCATCTCCGGTGTCAAGAAAGAGGCCGATGCCGCTGAGCTGGACCTGTTCCTGGGCAAAAGTTCGAGCCCGACCACGGTCTATTTTGTCAGCGACTGGTTCTGTCCGGCCTGTCGAAAAGCCGAACCAGCCATTGAAAAGATGTATCCTGAACTGGCTCGTACGGTCAGGATCAGCTTTGTTGATTTTCCGATCCACAAGGAAACCACCAACTTTACCCCCTATAACCTCCAGTTTCTGACCTTTGAAAAGGGAAAATACATCAACCTGCGCAAGGCGCTGGCCGACCTGTCGCTCAAAACCAAGAATCCCAGCGAGGCGGAAGTCAAGGCGGCGGTTGCTCCGTTGGGTGTAAAGCTGCGACCGACGAGCTACTCCGACACACTCTACGGCATGCAGTCCAACCTGATGGTTTACCGGGGCTATAACGTGCACTCCACCCCCACGGTGGTGGTGACCAACGAGAAAACGAAAAAAAACAAGCTGCTGGTGGGTGACGTGCAGATCAACCTGGCAGCGGTCAAGGCGGCGATTGCGGAAGTTGAGAAGAAGTAACCCGGATTACACCCCAATAAAGGATTTTCTCCAACAATGAACAAACGGCACATCCATGTGGCCTGCGCCATTATCGAACGCAACGGCCACGTGCTGGCCGCCCAGCGCAGCGCATCCATGAGCCTGCCGCTCAAGTGGGAGTTTCCCGGTGGTAAGATCGATCCCGGCGAGACCCCGGAGCAATGTTTGCAACGCGAACTGGTTGAAGAACTGGACGTCATCATCTCCATCGGGTCGACACTGGCGCCCACCACGCATCATTACCCCACCTTCACCGTCACCCTCTACCCCTTCATCTGCTCCATCGAACAGGGGGAAGTCACCCCGAGTGAACATGCCGCCATCGTCTGGCTGCCTCCGGAAAAGCTGCTCTCCCTGGACTGGGCCGAGGCTGACGGCCCGATCCTGGCGGAGTACATGAGGTCCGCATGAAAAAATCAACCCTTCTGACGTTACTGCTGATCATGATAACGACTCTCAACGGCTGTGCCTTTGTCACCATTCCGCTCGGCCCCCAGTCCGGTCAACTGGAGGAAAGGGTGCTGGAGGGGAACAGCTCCAAAAAGATTCTGCTGCTTGATATCAGCGGAACCATCACCGAACAGGAAAAATCGGGCGGGTTGATGGGAGGCTCCTCCCCTTCACCGGTATCACTGATCCGCGAGTCGCTGCAAAAGGCGGAGAAGGACGACAAGATCTCTGCTGTAATCCTGCGCATCAACTCCCCCGGTGGCAGCGTGACCGCCAGCGATATCATCCACCACGATATCATCGAGTTCAAAAAACGGCGCAAGATACCGGTGCACGCCTGCATCATGAGCGTGGGCGCTTCGGGCGGCTACTACGCGGCAGCGGCGGCCGATGAGATCATCGCCCACCCCACGGCCATCACCGGCAGCATCGGGGTAATCCTGATGAAATTCAACGTGGCTGGATTGATG
>JACAAY010000011.1 GCA_013377095.1 Desulfuromonadales bacterium | reverse complement strand
ATCGTATCATAACGACTGTTCGATACGATATCGTATCAAACTGTTGATTTAAGAACGCTCTTCAGTTTCGATATATCAATTGGGTATTCGGCTTGTTCGACAATTCGTTGCATGAGCCGGAGCTGAACCTTGCGATAGGTGGTTTCACCGGTTCCACCTTTGGCTGAATGACCCATGACGTCGTTGAAGGCCCGTTCGACGAATTGTTGTAACCCGGCTATGTCTAATTTGCTTGCTTTCCCTTCCATGGTGTCTATGACGGCATCTGCAAATTTGTTCTCTATGGCTGTTTTGAAATTCGCGCGCAGTGAGTAAACCCGCAGCTTTTTATCAGTCGATATGCAGTCTACAAGGGCATTGAGGCGGGCACTCTGGTTGTCGTCATAATAGCGGCATGTCCGTTCGTTGTAGATGCAGTTTGGAAACAACTGTGATTGTCCTGAATCTTTCACTTTCTGGACGTATTCCATGAAGCCGAGTTCAATCAGTTTCGAATGGATCGGCAGGTTTCTTTGCGATGAGTCTGCTTTGACTCGCTGTTTCCGTGTACCTGAATCCCAGATCCTGAAATACGGAATTCCGTCTCGTTCCTGGATGTCGTCAAGGAAGAGTTGAGCGATTTCATTGTTGCGCATCCCGTCGTAGAGAATGATCAGTGGTATCCACACATTCTCGGGGTATTCCGGCAGATAGGTGTCAGCCAGCAAATTGATATAGAGCTGTAATTCCTCGGGTGAGAATTCACGAGTCTTTTCACGTTTGACGCCTTCTGGAAGTTGGGTTTTCTCAAAAGGGTTGAAGTCAACGTATTTTCGCTGTCTGTTAAAGGCCCATTTGAATGCACCAGCCACATGATCCAGGTATTTGTTAACACTTGAGTTGCTAAGCTGATTGTCGGCCTGGTGGAAATCACGCCATCCGCTGGCCTTGTCGTCGTCAATTTCTTTTATACCAATGTCTTTACCGAAATGATCAAGCATCGATTCTTTTATGATTTCGATTTCTCGTTTTTTTCTATTAATGCGGTATTCGCTGAATTTGGGCTTTTTGCGATAGTCCTTTTCCCATATGACATAGTACTGATCCAACAATTCGGAGACGGGCATGCCGATGTCTTTTTTGGGGGGAAGATCGGCATTCCATTTTGGAATCAAACGGTGCTGAAGATCTGATTCGTCCCTGATTCCTTGCACCCGTTGCTCTTCGATCAGATAGGCAAATTTTGCGGTTTGAGCCAAGGCGGACATCAACTCTTTTTCGTCGTTGGAGTTAATGGGGGGGAGGTCAATGCCGTGCTTGTTCAGAAACGTTTCGTAGGCGCCGGACACGAAGGACAAGTCTTCAGGTTTACCTGCAAAAATGAAATCTTGTATCTGGTCGGCCATGTTCTCGGCATTTTCTTGAAGTAAAGATCGACCGAAAGCGCACTTTGAAGATTCAGAATATATGTGATTGATGAATTTGACGTTCTCGGCGCCATATTTATCCGGGTCAAGTGTGCCAAGTCGGATTTCGTCGTTAAATCGCAAGAGGTCTAACCCGAACTCGGCGACAATTGCGTTTATAAGTCTGCTGTCCATCGTGCTCCTTAACTGCATAAAAAGGTGGTCGGCAGCCAGAAGAAGCTTCCGCGCTTGTGATCGTGCTATGGAATAATTTTTGGTTTTGAGAGACCGCCAAATTTGTTTTCTCCCGATCAATTTTTGTAAATCGACGGGAACTGATATAACTGCACAATATACCTTGCCGCGCCTGGTTACACAATCCATTTTCAACCCTCCACATTAGCAAAAATGTTAGCATTATAGCTACTTGGAGAGTTTGTGTAATATTATCGTACTGTTATGCGCGGATAAAGGCGGCCAAACGGCCGCCTTTTTTATTTTGGTGGAAATACAAGTCGGTCGATTGCCGTCTTTGTCGTATCCGTTGCCCAGTGGCCCGGCGCACGCTCCAGGGAGAGGAGCGATGACTTGTGTTCAACTTGTACGTCTTGCCCTGACCACACCTGTTTCTTTGATCATTATTAACACTATGGTAAGGTTGTTATAGACAACAGACCGTCACGATCATCAGTGGAGCAGCCATGAAAATGGTGTGCGGCAAACAGATTCTACTGGTAGCACTGGGGGGAAATGCCCTGGTACGCCCCGGACAGCGGGGAACGGTCGCCGAACAGTTCTCTAACCTGCGGTATCCCATGGCGCAGCTGGCAGAGCTGGCGCGAACGCACCGGCTGATCATCACCCACGGCAATGGCCCCCAGGTGGGGAACTTGCTCCTGCAGCAGGAGTGCTCGCCCCAGGTGCCGGCCATGCCGCTGGAAATCCTGGTGGCCCAAACCCAGGGACAGATCGGCTATATGATCGAATCGACCCTGGATACGGCCCTGGAGGCGATCGGGCTCAAAAAACAGCTAGTCAGCCTGATCAGCTACGTTGTGGTGGACGAGCACGACCCGGCCTTTAGGATGCCGACCAAGCCGATCGGTCCATTTTACTCCGCGGAGCAGGCAGCCACCCTCCCCTGGCCGACGGTATCGACCCCCAAGGGGTTTCGCAGGGTGGTCGCTTCCCCCCGTCCGGTAACCGTGGTGGAAAAGGAAGAGATCCGCCAGTTGCTGGACCTGGACTTTGTGATCATCTGCTGCGGAGGGGGCGGCATCCCGGTGATCCGGGAGGGGCGCGCCTTTCACGGTGTCGATGCGGTCATCGACAAGGACCTGGCCAGCGCCTGCCTGGCGGCCGAAGTGGGAGTCCACAGCCTGGTGATCGCCACCGACGTAGCGGGGGTTGCCCTTGGCTTCGGCACTGCGTTTCAACGCTTCCCGGGAAGCCTGAGCGTTGCGGAGGCCAGGAGGCTGCTGGCTGCCGGCCAGTTCCCGGCCGGCTCCATGGGGCCCAAGGTGGAGGCAGCCGTAACGTTCCTGGAAAATGGCGGACAGCGAGCACTGATCTGCCACCTGGACGACATCGCCCTGGCAGTGGCAGGCAAGGCGGGCACGGAAATAGTATTATGAGACCGGTTCGGGTCATCATCATGGGTGCCGCCGGGCGGGATTTTCACAACTTCGCCTGCTGCTTCCGCAATACCCCCTCCTTTCGGGTGGTTGCCTTCACCGCCGCCCAGATCCCCTACATCACCAAACGCCGCTACCCCCCCTCCCTGGCCGGCCCGCTCTACCCCCGCGGTATCCCGATCCGGCCGGAAGAGGAACTTCCCGACCTGATCCACCGCCTGCGAGTTGACCAGGTGGTCTTTGCCTACAGCGACATTTCCCACACTGAACTGATGCACATCGCCTCACGGGTACTGGCCTGCGGGGCCGACTTCCGGCTGATCGGCCCCGACGCCACCATGCTCACGAGCCGCCGGCCGGTGGTCTCGGTCTGCGCCGTCAGGACCGGCTGCGGCAAGAGCCAGATTGTGCGCTATTTCTGCGACCTGCTGAAGGAACAGGGAATCAGGCCGGTGGTGGTGCGTCACCCCATGCCCTACGGCGACCTGGCCGAGCAGGCGGTGGAGCGGTTCAGCGAAGAAAACGACCTGGGCCGTTTCCACTGCACCATCGAGGAGCGGGAAGAGTACGAGCATCTGCTGGCCCACGGCGCCCTGGTCTACGCCGGTGTCGATTATCGCGCCATCCTGCGCCAAGCCGAAGCGGAGGCCCGGCTGATCATCTGGGACGGCGGCAACAACGACCTGCCCTTCTTCCGTCCCGACCTGGAAATCGTGGTGGCCGATCCGTTGCGGCCAGGACACGAGACCTCCTGGTATCCGGGGGAGGTCAATCTGGCCCGGGCCGGTATCCTGGTGGTCAACAAGGTCAATGCCGCCGAACCGGCGGCCGTGGAGGCCGTGGAGGCTGCCGCCAGGCGCGTCAACCCGACTGCGGTCGTGATCCGGACCGAATCGAGGGTGACGGCTACGGAAGGGGAACGCATCAGGGGCAAACGGGTGCTGGTGGTGGAGGACGGACCGACCGTCACCCACGGCTCCATGGCCAGCGGGGCCGGATTGGCTGCTGCCCGGCAGTATGAAGCGGCCGAGGTGATCGATCCGCGTCCCTGGGCAATCGGTTCGCTCCGTGATGCCTACGACCGCCACCCCCAGCTCGGGCCGGTCCTGCCCGCACTGGGGTATCGGCCGGAGCAGGTGGCCGAACTCTCCGCCACCATCGCCGCCGTCCCCTGCGACCTGGTCCTGGCCGCCACCCCCATCGACCTGGCCCGCCTGGTGCGGGTCTCCACCCCGATCCTGCGCGTCTCCTACACCATTGCCGAGCCGGATGGGACCCCGCTCAGGGACGCCTTTCTCCGTTTCCTGGCGACGGCACCGTAAGAGTGGACATGGTTCGAAAGGATGAAAACATGCAGATAGGCCGTCCCTCGACCATTGCCACCATTGCCGGCGCCATCAATGACACCTTCTCCCGCCTGGAAGACCTGTGCGCTCAACCCGCCGACTATCTTCATCATCGCCCCGCCTATGCCGACGCCTGGACGGTTGCCGAACATCTGGAGCACATCTCCCTGGTCAACCACTTCCTGCTGCTGACCATCGCCAAAGGGGTGGCCACGGCTTTGCGCCGGGCGCGGACCCGGCCGGTCCCGCCGGGGGAGAGCGACCTGCTGCGCCTCGGCCCCATAGCTGATCCCGCCGCCTTTCCCTGGGAACCACCCGGGCACATGATCCCCACCGGCGTCAAACCGGTGGCCGAGGTGCGGGCACTTCTCACCGCCCAGCACGGGGAGTGCCTGGGGCTGCTGGAACGGATGGGAGCGAGCGAAGGGAGGCTCTGCAGCTTCCGCATGTCGGTGGACAATCTGGGGATGCTCGACATGTACCAGTGGCTTTACTTCCTTACCCGGCACGGTTGCTGGCACCTGGAGTTCCTGGCACGGCGGGATGTGAGCGATTAAGCGGAGATTTCGGGACCGGGGACAGGGGATCTGTACTGCACGAGTCGGGCAAGCGGCCGGCGCTCTTCGCTGCGTGCAGGTGGTATTTTTAAAAAAGTGTGGAATACTTGCCTTACATGTCGCCACACATCTGACAAGGGGGTATGCAGGATGGCAACTCAGATAGAGGAACACGAGGCGAAAAGAATCGAGGAGCTGGCCGGAGAAGTTGAAAGCCTGATTGAGGAAGTTGACTCCAGGAAGGATCTTAAGGAGAAACGAGGGATTGCAAAGCAGACCCTGTATGATGGGTCAAAAAAACTGAAACATACCGTTCCAAAAGGAAAGCGCATTTAGCCATGGATTACAGGTTCAAATGGCTTTAACCGTTCATGTGCATAAGCTTTTCTTTCATCGCAGTTGAGGTAGTACATAAAAAGCCCACCGTTTATCAGGTGGGCTTTTTATGTATCTGAAAGTGCATACCTTGGATGTACCATCGCCGGCTTGTTGGGCAGGAGGCTAGGGCTCCTGCGGGATGGTTGGATCGGGTGGAGGTTGAGTGTCCTCCGGGGGCTGCTGTGGAGTTTGCACCGGGTTCGACGGTGTTTGTACGAAGGCAGGAACTTCAACTGCCTGGGATGGTGAATCCGGGGATGCTCCAGTCCCCTGTTCCGGAGACGCGGCCGTGTCATCGCCGGGATCGGTCGCACCCGGTTCGGCACGACAGTATCCCGCCAGCAACACACAGACCAGCGAGATCAATACCGTTCGCATGAGAACCCTCAGGCCCAGGGGTCGTTTACTTCTTATCGTCATTTTTAGAACCTCCTTCCGCTTTACCGGTAATCTTTTCCGTAAACAGCTCAAGCCCGGCCTCTTTCGTTGCCTGGTCAATGAATTCCTGTACCTTTATTCTCTCGGCTTCCCGTTGCAGGTTGGCACGAATATACTCTCTTGACTCCTCAAAGGTGGCAGCACGTTTTTCCGTGCGCTCATCCACCCTGATAATGTGATAGCCGTAGGGGCTGGATACCACGGCGCTCATTTCTCCCGCCTTGAGGGAAAAAGCGGCTTTTTCGAAATCCTCCGAGCTGGTGGAGCCGGGGGAAAGCGTTCCCAACTCCCCACCCTGTTTGCCGGAATCAGTGTCTTCAGACACTTCACGAGCCAGCTTTGCAAAATCTTCACCCTTTTTAAGTCGCTGCAACGTAGCCTCAGCCCTGGACAAAACCTTGTTTCTTTCGTCCGGCTTCAAATCCTTGGCCACCTCAAAAAAGATATGGCGCACCCTGATCTGCTCCGGGATAAGGAGTGTTTTCCCCTTCTCCTTGAAATATTTTTTCAGATCCTCCTCCCGTGTGGTGGCCGTAGCAGCAACAACCTTGTACAGATACTCACGGGCAATAAATTCATCTATTACATAACTGAGCTGTTCCTTGACATCCGGCTTCTTATCAAAACCCTCTTTTCTGGCCTTTGCTACAATAGCTTTTTGAGTCAACAGTTGCCTGACAAGGTTAAGCCGCTGTTCAGGGTCGTTCTGAAACTTTTTCTGAGTTTCCGGCGCCTGCCCACTGATCAGGCGCTCAAGATCGGCGGACCTGAGCATGAAATCAGTGGTTTTTCCAACCAGGGGGTTTATCTCTTCACCACGTGCGCAGCCCAGGAGAACGGTGATGAGAATAATCGTAGAACTGATAACGGATTTTAGAAACATGCTGATTCCTTCCCCACATCACATTTTATGCCCATAATACACATCACTCGGCGTTTGCACTGAACAAATTATCATTTCATCCATTTTCTGTCAAATTGACCGGTCCACCCACAGGACAGATACCAAGAGCATAAGCCGCAAGCATGTTTTTTTCTTTTGCCACACAGAGCGGATTGCGGGTATAACCGTCACACTACACCCACGAAGGAGGCAGCATGTCCGAGTTCAATAACGTAACGGTCATCAAGAAGGCCAATATCTATTTCGACGGCAAAGTCGTCAGCCACACCGTCCTGTTCCCCGACGGCAGCAAGAAGACCCTCGGCATCATGCAGGCCGGTGATTACGAGTTTTCCACCGGCGCAGCCGAAATCATGGAGATCCTCTCCGGCAAACTGGAATGGCAGATGAAGGGCGAAAGTACCTGGAAGGCCGTTGCTGGGGGTGAATCCTTCAACGTGCCGGCCAATTCGGTTTTCCTGATGAAGGTACCGGCTGTCACGGATTACTGCTGTTCGTTTATACATTAAAAAACTCACCTCACACGAAGGCATGAAGGCACAAAGGCACGAAGAAAACCAGCGTTAACGAAATTGAACGTCTCCTGGTTTGGTTTTTTACCTTCGCGTTCTTCGTGCCTTCGTGTGAGACCATCTGTTTATTTCCTGTTTTTTTCTCATCGAAACGCCCCATGCCCCTAACCACACCCATAACCGGCCGTTTTGCCCCCTCCCCCACCGGCGCCCTGCATACCGGATCACTGGTCAGCGCCGTGGGCAGCTGGCTGATGGCCAAAAGCGTCGGCGGTCGCTGGCTCGTGCGCATCGACGACCTGGATACGCCCCGCCAGCAGCCGGGCATGGTCGATGACATCCTGGCCACCCTGGAGCGCTTCGGCTTGCTCTGGGATGGCGAGCTGTCCTGGCAGAGCCGAAACAGGCAAGCCTATGAAGAAGCTTTCGAGCAGCTCAATCGATGCGGAGCTCTCTATCCCTGCTCCTGTTCCCGCAAGGAGATCGCCCAGGCCGCCTCGGCCCCCCATCCGGCCGACGACTGTCTCTCCTACCCCGGCAGCTGCCGCGACACCACACCAAACGGCAAATCGATCCGTTCCTGGCGGGTGCGGGTGACGGATGAGCCGATCTGCTTCCACGACCGGCGCAGGGGACTGATCTGCCAGAACCTTTCCAGCGGGTGCGGGGATTTTGCGGTGCGTCGGGGGGATGGGGAATTCGCCTACCAACTGGCGGTGGTGCTGGATGACCACCTGACCGGTGTCAACCAGGTGGTGCGCGGCGATGACCTGCTCAATTCAACCCCCCGCCAGATCCACCTGCAGCGGCTGCTCGGCCTGCCGCAGCCGGAATACTGCCATCTGCCGCTGGTAACCGGTCCGGGCGGGGCAAAACTGAGCAAACGGGACAACCTGGTATCCCACCACCTGGGGAACTGGAATGGACGGGAGGGTTTGCTGCTGCATGCCGTGCTCTGTTTTCTGGGGCTAACGCCTGGGCAGGAGCTGCGGGGCGCCCCCGGCAACGAGATCCTGGCCTGGGGGGCGGCACATTTTGATGTAACCAGGATACCGCTGACCGGTGGGGAACTGGCGTTCACAACCCAGCGCCTTGACTGATTCTCTCGGAAAACATCATCCAGCCAGCCATGTCGCGTTGTCCGTGCTCCTGTATACGCCCTCGGTGTCTATGCCCGCGAGACCCTAAGGGGACAGGCTGGAATGGCGCTAGTTTAAGCGTTTCCTGCACGATATCTGTTCCGGTGAGGTATCTCTTTCATTTCATGCCTTGGTGATGTCAGTAGCTGATAACTTTTGGGTCGTCGTTTGCGGCAGCGTGGCTCACTTCGCCCTGGACGTTGTTTGAGCGGCGTGTTGGTCATTGCTTCATACAAATCACTGATCAGCCTGAAACGTTCTGCCTTGCTGATCTTTGCCTGATTTAAATGGGGCTCCCAGTTACGAAGTGCTTGCAAACTGCCCTTGAAGCTCACAACACGAACCTCAAGGTCTGCTTCTTCTGCCGCCTCGTACATGAGCCGCCGGACACAGTTGTAGGCGATGAAATGCATCAGGATTTCTTTTCGGATCATCTCCGGCGTTTGGCACCGTAAGATGTCCATCCCCATGGTTATCTTGATGTCGCGAAAAAACAGTTCAACATCCCAGCGCTTGAAGTAAATACCGGCCAGTTCTTCGGCAGGATATTGCGCTGCATCAAGCAGGGTGGTGATGATGTAAAGTTCCTGAGTCCTGAATCCCGGATTACTCACCACAACCCTGATCTGTCTCAAGACCAGTTTTTCCGGGAGGGTTGCCCACTCGTCTTGCGAATATGACAAATTGACGTTATAGGTTGGGCGTTTCCATGAAATCAACAGATCATCATGCCCGAGTTTTTTGATGCAGCTGGCGTCGTTGACCGGCGTTCTCCTGGCAAGGGTGACGATACTGTCAACGCCCTGCTTTTTCAGATTTGCAATGTCGAAATAGCTGCAGAACCCTTTATCACCCAGGAAGATATCTCCTTGCTGAAATATATTCCACTGCTGACGGAACAGCGGGAGTTCATGGCTCTTCTTGTTGCTGATGGCATAACTGAGCAATGCTCCGCTTTCCAACGAAAAACAGGCACAGATACGGGCTGTGGGAAACCCGCATCCCGGTTTCTGCGAAGACGTCTGTGGCCACACTGCTTGGTTCTGTAGCGTATCCGGCATACTGACGCCAGTTCCATCGACAACGATAACTCGCCGGTTGTTCAGCATGCCGGTCTCCGGCATTTGATTGAGCCGATCAGCCGTATGCGCAAGAATGTCAGAGAGCATCTGTTCTTCCAGCTTTTTACGAGCCGCACAATAGGAAGCGGTCGAGGACGAAGGAACTTTTATCCCTTTGATGGAGGCATAGGACTGGAGCTTGCGGATCACTTCCATGCACCCTCCATCGGCATCCAGCACTTGGCTGAAGAAAGCCCAGAAGGTGTTCTCTTTGGAAAAAAGCCTTCTACGGCTCATGACCCCCGACGATTCCTGTTTGAGAAGAGCACGGGGGATGAATTTTTCAAAGACCTCACCTATTTGCTTGAATGACTTCTGTTGCAGCAAGGCCAGCTTTTCTGCGAGTTTCTGTTGAACGGCACGGGGATTCCGACGCCGAATCTGCCGACGAAAACCTGGGAACAAAGGAGTAAAATATGCTGTGTTTTTCATGAAATACCATAGCATATTTAATTATAAACAACCAATAATAAGTAGCTATCTTGACACAATTTTGCAGGCTTATTGCCTTAAACTAGCGCCATTCGGGACAGGCTGCTTATTGCCGCCCCGTTTCCTCCTTTAACCGATTATGCTTTCCGTGCCGCCTCATCCACCATCCACTCCTCGAAGCTTTCGCGGGGCATGGGCTTGGCGAAGAGATACCCCTGCGCAAGATCGCAACCGAAGTCATTCAGATAGGATGCCTGGGCAAGGGTTTCGACCCCCTCGGCAACCAGGCCCATGCGGAGGCTGCCCGCCAGGGAGATAACCGCACGCACCAGATCGGCGCTGTCCGGATTCGATATGATGTCATGGATAAAGGATCGGTCAATTTTGAGAGTGTCAATGGGAAAGCGGGTGATGTTGCCAAGGGTAGAATACCCGGTGCCGAAGTCGTCGATTGCGAGGGTGATCCCCATTTCGTGCAGCGCCTGCAATATCCGGAGATTATCGTCGTTGCCGTTAAAGAACAGCCTTTCGGTAATTTCTATCTCCAGCCATTCGGGCCGGCAGGCGGTTTCTTCAAGAATGTCTCGCACGGTTCCCACGATATCGTTCAACGCGAACTGCCTGCCTGACATATTCACGGCAACCTTCAGGGGCGTGGCAGCCTCCCTGTTCCACTCGCTGGCGGTGAGACAGGCGCTGCGCAGCATCCATTTGCCAATGCCCACGATCAGGCCGGTATCTTCGGCAATACCGATAAAGGTCTCCGGCAAAACCAGGCCCCGTTCGGGGTGGTTCCAGCGCAACAGGGCTTCCGCTCCCACCAGCGTACCTGTTGGCAATTTAACCTTGGGCTGGTAGAAAAGTTCCAGTTCGCCGCGTGTGACCGCTTTGCGCAACCCGTCTTCCAACGCCTGGCGTTCCGCCACATGGGCGGTAAGGGTTGCCGAATAGAATTGAAAGTTGCTCCGGCCCTGGGCCTTGGCATGGTACATGGCCACGTCGGCATACTTCAGCAGTTCGGTCATCTCGCTGCTATCCAGGGGATAACAGGTGATACCGATACTGGTGGACACAAACAGTTCTTTTTCGCTGGATGGAAATGGTTCTGTAAATGCGTCGAGAATTTTGCGGGCAATGGTGCCCATGTCCTCTCCGGAGCGTATTTCCGGAAGTATTATGGCAAATTCATCGCCTCCCAGGCGAGCCACGGTGTCGTAATCGCGAACACAGGAACGCAACCTGGCGCTGACATCACACAGAAGACGGTCACCGGTGTCATGGCCAAGGGTGTCGTTCACCATCTTGAAATTATCCAGATCAAGGAACATGAGCCCAACATTCTGTTTGTGGCGGCCGGCTTCGGCTGTTGCCTGGCAGAACCGATCATTGAACAGCAAGCGGTTGGGCAGCCCGGTCAACACGTCGTAAAAAGCAAGGTGGTGAAGTTGCTGCTCACGTTTGTGAAGCAGCTCTTCCATCCGCTTGCTTTCGGTGATGTCGATGGATGACACGACAAAACCGCCAAAAGTCCTGTCTTCCAGCCAGCGAAGTTCCCCGGCGTCCAGAATCCAACAGTATTCGCCATCGTATCGGCGCAGACGATATTCCATTGTAAACGGCTGCCGAATTTCAAAAGCAGCATCGAGTTTTTTCAGATATCCCGGAAGGTCGTCCGGATGAACAACCTCTGTCCATCCGTGGCCCACAAGCTCTGAATGCGTTCGACCGGTAAAAGAGCACCACCCCTTGTTGAAATAGATGCCTTTTCCCGGCTGATCGGAGGTCCATAACAGAACAGGGGCAGTATCAGTGACAACATGGAAGTGACGCTCACTCGCATGCGGTTCAATTGTAACTACTTTCTGAGTTGAAATATCTTCAAGAGCCAAAACCACCTGCCGCGAACCATCACCAACAGGCTGTACGCTAAAACGAACATATCGAAGTACTTCAAGTCCGTTTCTTTGAGTCAATAGTTTCGTCTCGTTTCCCAACGATGTCGTTCCGCTGGTAAGCGCTTCCGTAATTGCTCTCCTGATTTCACAGCCGCGGCATTCGGCGCCCTTGCCGCATCCGCCATGATTGTCGTGCTGATGGACACACCCCAGCAAGACGCCTGGCTGCCGGCCTATCAAAGCATCAGGGGGAACAGAGACCAGCTCCGTGTATGCGGGATTTGCATACTGTACCGCCGCATGACTATCAATAAGCGCAAGACAGACCGGAGAAGCGTCCAGAATGGATTTGAGGGTGTTTCGTTCGGCGCGCGACCGTGATGTTGTGCGGACAATCCTGCGCGCTCCCACCACGATCAGTCCCAGACCAAACAACCAGATAAATGAATGCATAAACAGTTCTCTTGTCATCATTGATTCCATCTTCCGAAAACAGGGTCAATTACGGTTGTGTGATGTTCAAACTTCGGCATGTGACATCCACTCCTCGAACCACTCCCGAGGCACGGGTTTGCCAAAGAGAAATCCCTGTGCAAGCCGGCAGCCGTAACCAGTCAGACAGCCACGTCAGTATCGGCGTGCTGTTCTCGATTATGTCCCTGTGAGGATGAAGCTCTCTGCTGCTGTCAGTTCTGTTAAAATGATTCGACCCTAGCAGATAGGTACCCACAGACTACCCACAGATGGAGGAAAAAAATCGGAACGCTACTTTTTTGAGGCGTAAATTTGACGAAAAACAACCTTTTCAATCTCTTTCATTGCCTCATAGCACACTAATGTGACTCAAATCACTATTAATGTCGCTTTTTTATACATAATTCATGGCGAGAACCGGGCAGTGTACGGCACCAGGTTTCGCATCGCAATGATGGAAAGGGAGGATGAACCATGATGGGTACAGTGCGTCAGGCTGTCACGATGCTCGGCATGCTTTTGTTTTCGGCTATCAGCATCTTTCCGCGGGCAAACGCGGCGCAGGCGGCGGACCTGCCGATCTACGGCGATGCGCTCGCCGCGGGATGGGCTGACTGGTCGTGGAAAACCACCGTAAATACCACCAACACCTCGCCGGTTCATGGCGGTACCCGATCCATCTCGGTCAAGATTAACGAGGGATGGGCCGCTCTCTACCTGCACGCACCCTCCATAGATCTGTCGAATTACGAGAAACTCAGATTCTGGATCTACAACTCTGCCAGCGGCAATCAGCGGCTGCAACTGGTAGCAAACGGCGATGTCTCGGCGCCTATCTCAACCCAGGCGAATACCTGGACGGAAGTGGTGATTGCGCTCTCCGACCTGGGCAGCCCGGCCACCCTCTCTGCACTCTACTGGCAGGACACGACAAATAGCGCCCAGCCGGTCTTCTACCTGGACGACATCACACTGATCGAACGGAGCGGTCCACCACCCCCGCCACCGCCACCCACGGCAGGTCCCACTCTGTCCATCGATGTCAGCGCGGCCCGCCACCCCATCAGCGAGGGGATCTACGGGATGAATTTCGCTGACGAACAGCTGGCCACCGAACTGCGCTTGCCGGTGCGCCGCAGGGGGGGCAACTCCACCAGCCGCTACAACTGGCAGAACGACACCTACAACACCGGCAGCGACTGGTATTTTGAAAACATCCCCGAGGAGAACGATAAGGTCACCGAGCTTCCCCATGGTTCGGCTGCCGACCGTTTCGTCGAACAGGACCGTCGCACCGCCACCAAGAGCCTCCTAACCGTGCCGCTGATCGGCTGGGTGGCCAAGCGCAGGCTGGAGGGGCATCCCTATGACTGCGGATTCAAGGTTTCCAATTACGGAGCACAGCAGTCGGTCGACTCCTGGGACAGCGACTGCGGCAACGGCATTGACCTGGGCGGACACAACCTCACCGGCAACAACCCCACCGACACCAGCACGGCCATCACCCCAAGCTTTGTGACCGGCTGGGTCAATCATCTGACCGAAAAATACGGCACAGCTGCCAATGGCGGTGTGGCCTACTACAACCTGGACAACGAACCGATGCTCTGGAACAGCACCCACCGGGACGTGCATCCGTCCCCGACAACCTACGACGAACTACGCGACAGCACCTTCCAGTACGCGGCCGCCGTCAAGACCGCCGACCCCAGTGCCAAGACTCTGGGGCCGGTGCTCTGGGGGTGGTGCGCCTATCTCTTTTCAGCCAAAGATGGCTGCGGGATCGGTGAAGATTACCGGGCACACGGCAACACACCCTTCACACCCTGGTATCTGCGACAGTTGAAAAGTTACGAGGTACAACACGGCCTGCGCCTGCTGGATTACCTCGACCTGCACTACTATCCCCAGGCCAGCGGCGTGGCACTCTCATCGGCGGGCAACGCTTCCACCCAGGCGCTCAGGCTCCGCTCCACCCGCTCGCTCTGGGATCCCACCTATGGTGATGAAAGCTGGATCAGTGAAGCGGTACGGCTGATTCCGCGCATGAAGGAGTGGGTCAACAGCGAATATCCCGGCACCAAACTGGCCATCACCGAATACAACTGGGGGGCTCTGGACCATATCAACGGCGCCCTGGCCCAGGCCGACGTGCTCGGCATCTTCGGCCGCGAGGGGCTTGACCTGGCCACCATCTGGTCTCCCCCCACCACGGCCCAACCGGGAGCGTTCGCCTTCCGTCTCTTTCGCAACTATGACGGCAACGGAGGCGCTTTCGGTGATGTGAGTGTGCAGGCAGCCAGCTCCGACCAGACAACCCTCTCCCTGTACGCTGCCCAGCGCAGCGCCGACAACGCCCTGACCTTGCTGGTCATCAACAAGACCGGCAGCGCCAAAACCAGCAGCATCAGCCTGACCGGTTTCACCCCCGCTTCAAGCGCACAGGTTTACCGCTACAGCAGTTCACCTGCCAACGCCATCGAGCATCTGGCAGACCAGGCCATAACCGCCACCGGCTTTGGGTCAAGCTTTCCCGGTAATTCGATCACGCTCTTTGCTATCAAACCAGTGGAGACAGCAAGCGAGACCCTGACGATCGGAAAAATGGGGGGTGGGAGTGGTACAATTGCTCCGGACAGGGGGACCATAACCTGGAACGACACCACCGGAAGCGGGGTCTACAGCCATGGAGCGGTCGTGAACTTGACCGCGACAGCGGATCCGGGCTCGATCTTCAGCGGTTGGTCGGGAGCATGCTCAGGAAGCGTCAATTCCTGTCAGGTCACCATGACCTCTGACATGGCGGTGGGCGCAGCATTTGCCTTGAAGACCGACTTTTCCGCAACGCCCAGATCGGGCTCACTGCCGCTGCAGGTCACGTTCAGTAACGCCTCGCTGCCCGGCCCCATGCAATGGTTATGGGATTTCGGGGATGGCAGCGCAAGCACTCTTCAAAATCCGACCCATGTGTACACCATGCCCGGCAGCTACAGTGTATCCCTGACCGCCTCGGGAGCAGCTGGCACCGAGCTCTCCACAAAGAGCAACTACATCGTTGTATCGGCCTGTGCCAATCTGCCGGTCAGAATCAAGGAAACCGCAGCGCCCTATGCCACCATCCAGTCCGCCTGTTCTGCGACGGCAAGCGCTGCCACGCTACAGCTTCAGGCACTGGAATTCATGGAAAGCCCGACTCTGTCGAAAAATTTTCCTGTCACCCTGCTGGGAGGATACGGATGTGACTATTCGACAATCCCTCTGTTCTCCACCCTGCGCGGTTCCCTGACAATCAGCGGAGAAACGGTAACCATCGCAAATATCGTGATCAGGTAGGTTGTTAACATTCCGCACCTGTTGGCCTGAACGACCAGGCCAGCAGTGCCGTGCCCACCAGGACAAAGATCAGATAGTCGGTCGGCATGACGAGAATCCAGTGTTTATGCCAGGGGATACACTGGGGGACGAATCGGGCAATGCCAAAGGCCGGGTTGCAGACAAACCAGAGAAAGTCCTCGATGATCCAGAACAGCATCAGCGAGCCGAGGCAGCGCGCCTCGATCCGCAATGAGAAGCTGCCGAGGACGGCATGGGGCAGGTGGAATACCAGAAACATGAACGAAAAGACCCAGGCGTGATAACCGGTCATGGCCCGGCCGCCCCAGAAGATGTCCAGCAGCGGGTGTTTTTCGATGCGCCAGGTGGGCAGGGAACTGGCCCAGCCATGGCAGCCCTCGATCTGGATCTCGGTCATGGCGAAGAAAGACCCGAGCAGCGTTACCCAGATGATGAGTATGACCGCTTGCTGCCAGCGCTTCATTGCCCGGCCACCCCGTTTGAGCCGAGAACAATGTCGAGCACCCTGCGGGCCGCATCGGGCTGACCGAGCCGCAAAGCATTGTCCCGCATCAAAGCTAGCCTTTGCGGCTGCCGCAGCAACATATCGATCCTCCAGGCCAGCGCACCGGCGTCACAGGCCTTCATGGCAGCGCCATTCTCCAGCAGGAAATCGGCGTTGCGCTCCTCCTGACCCGGTATGGGCGAGACCACGATCATGGGCAGACCGACAGCCAGGCATTCCGAAGTGGTCAGCCCACCCGGCTTGGTGATGGCCAGGTCGCTGGCCGCCATGATCCGCTCAATCACCCGGGTGAATCCCAGGGGAAACAGGCGTCCCGGATGGGCAGTGGCCAGTTTTTGCAGCTCTTCCAGCAACCGCTCATTTCTCCCCGCCAAGGCCACCAGCTGAAAATCCCCCGCCAATTTGAGCAACCGCTCGGCCAGGATCTCGATCCCCCCCACCCCGGCCCCGCCGGACATCATCAGCAGGGTCGTTTTCTTCGCATCAAGCCCGAACTCGGCTGCGCATCGGGTCCGGTCAAACTGTTCACCAAATACCGGCATGATCGGGATACCGGTGACATGCACTGTTCCGGCCGGTATACCCCGTTCGGCCATGCGCCAGGCCACCTCGTCATGGGCCGCGAAATAACCGTTCATCCGCTCGTGAATCCAGAGTGCGTGGACATCGAAATCAGTCACCTGCACCCAGACCGGACGACCGAAGGTTCCCTTGCGGATTTTGCGGGCAAGCAGCTGGGCCGGAAGAAAGTGGGTGCAGATGACATGATCAGGGTTGATCTCAGACAGCGCCTTCTTCAGTTTCTGGGTATTGAGCCGTTCGATGGCGATGCGTAGCCGCGAGAGGGACGAATCCACCTTCTCGTGGTCGCTCTTGTCGTACAGATAGCCCCAGAAGGCAGGGTGCCGCTCCACCACCTTGATGTAGGTATCGGCATAGATGGTCTTGAACAACCTGGGCACCAACTCCATCAGATCCAGGTGCACCGTCTCCACACCGGGATACCATTTCTCGGCGGCAGCCTGCAGTGCCTGGGCTGCCCGCACATGTCCGGCCCCGGCCGAGACGGAAAGGATCAGGATTTTCTGCTTAGTTAAAAACTTCTGCTCCATCGAGGCTCCTCTCTTCAATAGCAATGGATCTGTTCCTTGTTACAGAAACGGCTCAAGCGGCAGGGCTTTCCACATCCTCAGCTTGCGATGTTTTTCCGGCGGCGCGAAGCGGTCCGCGTTGTCGGCGGCGTTCCAGCTGTTCTCCGGGGCCATGTCTCGCAGAATGTTCCGCTCCACCTGCTCCGCCAGCGTGCGGTTACGGATCAGAACTCCCACCTCGGTATTCAGGTTGGCCGAGCGCGGATCAAAGTTGAAGGTGCCGACGAAAAGGGTTGTGCCGTCGATAACCATGCTCTTGGCGTGAATGGCAAAAACGGACGCGTTCTTTTCCAGCCGGGGATAACGCTCGATCAGCTGCCGCTTGATGGCCGGGTCAGGCTTGAACTCGAAAACCTTGATGCCGCTCTTCAGAATGGACCGGCGTTGTTTCTGATAGCCGCTGAAGGCCTGCAGATTGTCGGTGGAAGCCAGGGAGTTGGTGACGATGCGCACTTCCACCCCGCGCTTGACCAGCGTGCGGAACAGCTCCAGCGCACCCTTGGGCATGACCAGGTAGGGGGACTGGATGGTGACACTCCTGGTGGCCTTTTTCAGTTCCTCTACCAAGGCAGCCGTGGTCCTGCCACCCCCGCCGAAATGATAGCGCGCGCTGTTCTTGCCCGGCAGATCGCACAGGAAGCGCACCCGATCCCAGACCATCTGCCGCGCCAGACTATCGAATTTCCGGGGCAGATCCTCCAGCGCCTGGCGCACCTCCGGAGCAAAATTCTCCGTCTTGGCGGCATAGGTGTGCAGACAGGCATAGACCTCTTTGGCCCGCTGGGGAGTCATTGCCTTCATCTGCTGTGCCAGCAGCTTCTCCACCGCAACGGCCTGGGGGCTGTTCCAGAAACGGCCAAAACTGGCCTCCATGTCAGCCACCACCGGCCCCAGCAGCAGCATGTCACGATCGCGGAAATTGTAGTCGTGGTTGTAATCGAAGTACTCGCCGGCCATGTTGCGGCCACCAGTGATCCCGGCCTGACCGTCGAACAGGGCGGTCTTGTCGTGCATGCGTTGGTTGACGGTGCGCAGACCGGTGACCACATTGCCGATTTTTTTGAGTTTTGATGTGCCCACGTTCAGGCGGGGATTGTAGATGCGGATATCAATATTGGGGTGCAGCGCCAGGGCCAGCATGGCTTCGGCCGGGGCGTCAATCAGCAGGTCATCCACCAGCACACGCACCTTCACTCCCCGCTCTGCGGCCCTCAAGAGCGCCTCGCTGGCCAGGATACCGATATTATCCGTACTCCAGATGAAATACTGGACATCGATGCTCGTGGCAGCATGGTCGGTCAGCCAGGCCCGGGCCAGCAGGGACTCCTCCCCTTTTTCCAGCACAGAGGCGCCCGATGTACCGGGATGTGCGGCGATGAACGGGGCGATGACCTGGGTGAGCGGGGTGAGCGGGGTGAGCGGGGTTGAGGAAGCTATTCCTGAAATGGAGAGCAGAAAAAGGAGCGCGGTAAAAAGCAGGTAAAAAGACCGTGGGGTTCGTTTTGCGAGGAAACGTGAAACCGTCATTGTATGAGTCCCCAACGGCGAGTGTTTTGCCCTGAGCCCTCGTGGCACAGGGTGTGCAGTAATCACTTGATTTTTTAAGATTTATCTTATCTTACAAAAAGAAGCCAGTCTATTCTGCCAACAATAAAATGTACAGACTGTTTTGATTTCACCCACCCAATCGTATCGTTTAATGATTCGTTGACGTTCGCCGTTCAGCGGTGAAAACAAGGGAGGACCTATGACATGGTTAGCTTGGATCGTCTTTGTGGCTGCAGCAATTTTGGAAGTGGGGGGTGATGCTGTTATCAGAAAAGGGCTGCACAGTGGCACGGCTTGGCTCATCGCTGTGGGTTTTTTGACTCTGGGTTGTTATGGTGTAGTGGTCAATACGGTCAAGTGGGATTTTTCCAGACTACTGGGGGTCTACGTGGCTGTTTTTGCCATAGTGAGCGTTATAACCGGACGCGTTGTCTTCAAGGAAGCAATTCCAACCACGACATGGATCGGCCTTGCCATCATCGTCGTGGGAGGGATTGTGATCCAGAGTGGACACGGCTAGGCGCCGACAGAACAGTCATGAAAAGTGCAACTGCCTAAATTGATAGCAGATCTATTACGTTTAATCGGCAACGAAAGCTGCTTCGGCGCCCATTTCCGCAAGCGTTTGGACAACGCGGCTTCCGGCATGGGGGGAGATGGAACTGCTCAGAACCAACGGCAGTTTTTTCAATTTGACGGCAACAATTTCAGGAGAAGTATTCCGGGCATTTGAGCACACATATTCGAAAACCTTTTGAGCCACTTCTTCGTTGGGGATACATCGAATAATCACTTTTCCATTAGCTTCAGTCGCCACTTGACCCTCCCTTTACTGAGCAGATCGATTATCGCATCAGTTTAACAAGCGTTAAGTCCTTTGCAAGGATCGTGACGACTTGAAGCAAAGTGCGAAGCAAGTTAAAGAATCGACAGAAAACAGGCTATACAACCGAGAATAGCGGGCCGAAAGAAGCCCACACCCTATTTCCAACGAGTTAAATCTCTCTCGAAAAGTAAAATGTCAGACGAAAATGCGACAAAAACGCAAAATGTGACAAAAAATGTCACCTAATAAGGCGGAATTCAGATAACCGTTATCCGGGTTTTCCGGAGCGCTTCAGTGACCACCCTGCCAAGCCTCTGGCAAAGCCGATCAACGGCCACCTCCACCTCTGCGCTCAATCCCTCCCCGAGTTGGTTGGGGGGCAGGATGGTTACCCCCCATATTTCCCACGCTGGAAAGGAATCAACAATCCCGATCGCTTCGAGACTGTGCATCACCGCCGCCATATCGGTCTGGTGAAATGATGGCGCGAAGGCGCGGCGGGCGTTCCCCATGGAGAGCAGTTCGCCCGGCCGCTCCCCTTCCACGGCATCGACAAAAATAAACCTTTCGGCCCGTTCGAGGAGATCGGCAATCTCGAAATGGTCACCCTCGATGCAGTGGAGAAGCACGCGCGGCTCAGCTTCCCAGACCGGAGCAAGCCGCCGGACCACCTCCACGCCAACGCCGTCATCTCCGGCAAGGGTATTGCCGACACCCACGATGGCCAGCAGACGTTTTTCAGGCGGCGCGTTCAATAGCGTTTCAGCTCGTAGACACATCCAGACGGGCCCCGCTCGGTTTTCATCAGCCTCAGACGGGCAGTGCCCATCTTGGAGATATAACCATTCAGGTAATAGAAGAAGAGGGCGCAGAGCTCTCCTCCCAGCTCGATCTGCTCCCGCTGACACAGCTCACGAACAAAGCAACCCTTCACCTTGATGGTCAGCTTGTCCGTTCCTTCCAACTTCGACTCAACCTCCCAGGCCGGCGCAAACTGCTCACTGGCCAGCTGCAAGGCCTCTTCCAGGGAATGGCACTTCTGGTAACGGGGCAACTGGCCGGCCAGGGTACGTCCCGCCAGGGTGCCAACTGCGGGCAGTCCGCTTCCCACGGTCTGCTTGAACACCGATGCAATGGACAGCAGCCGCACACCCAGGTCCGTCAGGGCATTCTCCCACTTTTGTTTATCCTGGGGCACATTGGGCGCATGCCAGGAATCGGCTTTCATGGCGGAAGCCATCTTCAGTGCGCGGGGATCGTGGTAATAGGCCTCGGACAAGGTGATCCCCTGATGGTTGATCGCGGTTGAGGGACAGATTTCGGAGCAACTCAGGCAGCCGAAGCATTCCTTCGGCTTGGACACCTCTGCGACGCGTTTCTCTTCGTTGAATGAAAACACACCGGTCTGGCACACATCGACACACAGGGTGCATCCCACGCAGGCCTTCTCGTCTATGCTGATATCGATCATAGCCCAAACCTCCGTGACACGGTTCGCAGCACCTCGCTCCCATGGCGAATCACCACTTCCATCGGCATCCGCCCGGCGGTGTGGGTGGCGCAGGAGAGACAGGGGTCAAAACAGCGCAGCGCGAATTCCATGCCGTTCATGAGCTGATTGTCGTTCTTCATCGGCATAAAATGTCCGGCAACCGCCGTGATGGAGGAATCTATGGCATCGTAGTTGTTCTGCGTGGCAACGATCAGGTTCGCCTCACTGATCCGGCCATCGCTGTCAGCGGTATAGTCGTGGATCAGTATCCCGCGGGGAGATTCAACCATCCCCCTGTACCTCCCCTCCGCCGGTTCCACAACAATCCGCAGCGGGCCGCCGGACAGTTCCTGTTCGGGTATCTCGACCATCCTTTCGGCGCAGTGAATCATTTCCACAATCCTGGCAGCAACAAAATCCAGGGCTGACAATCGGGGGCGGCCCTGGCCCCGGAACTCCCGAAGCGCAGTGTTCGCCCTGGGCGTACGGAACGAGCAGTTGACATTAAGACGCGCCAGGGGACCGACAAAATAGGTACTCTCCTCTGGCCCCCTGAGGTGCACCGTTTTCATGTAGGAGGAGGGCATGACATGCTCGACAAGATGTTCCGCGTAATCGGCTGCGCCAAAGCGGCGCACTATCTCATTCCGGTCGTTGACGACCAGTGCTTCACCCTCCAGGAAGTCAACGGCGCCGTCGTTTGACAGCCCCATGGAGAGGGAAGGAAGCCGGGCTATGTCGCGGATTTCTTCCAGCGCCTCCAGGTGTTGACCGACACGCGGCAGCACTTCGTCCAGCAGCGCCAGAGCCTCTTTGCCCCAGTTCGTGATCAGCTCCAGTTTCTCCCTGTCGGGCCTGGCGGACATGCCCCCCGGTATCGCCGCGACGGGATGGACCCCGCGACCACCGACAAGCTCCACGGTCCGCTGACCGATACTCCGCAGACGGAGCACCTTCTTGGCCAGTTCCGCATCCAGGTTCAGGAGACCGAATATATTTCTGGTGTCCGGCTTGGCATCTATTCCCAGCAAAAGGTCAGGTCCGGCCAGGAAAAAGGTGCTCAGGGTGTGGGACTGGAGTATGTGGCCCATGTAGAGTAGTTCCCGCAACAACCTGGCCTCCGACGGCGGTGTAACTTCCAGGCCGTTTTCAATGGCAATGACCGAGGCCAGATGGTGGGCTGCCGGGCAGACCCCGCAGATCCTGGCGATAATCTGGGGCATCTTGAACAACTCCATCTTTTCCACCAGCTTCTCGAAGCCCCTGATTTCCAGCACCTGAAGATGTCCGTGCAGTACGTTTCCGTTATCGTCCAGGTCAAGCAGGATTTTGGCGTGGCCTTCCACCCGGGTAACCGGATCAACCGTAATTGTCTGTCCCATGTTCAGTTCTCCTTATCCCCGGCCCACTCCCGCATCTCCATGGTCGGCTTCTTGTACATAACGGGTGAAGCAAGGGCATAGGAATAGAACGTCTTTGCCTCCTGTTGCATATAGGCCTTGACCTCGTCGGTCGCTATCCCGCACAGCAGGTTCATCCGTTTCGATATCAAGGTTCTGAAATCGAGGTGAGGTTCGGTAACGATGTCCAGGGAAGGTCCGTTGCACCCGGTACAGGCAATGCCGATGCCGGGGCAGGGCGACAGGCAGCGGTTCAGGGTGACCGAACCGAGACAGATCACTCCCTGGCCCAGAAAGCAGAGACTGTCGTCATCCGCGGTTATGGCCCCTTTCTTCAACCGTACTCCTGCCCGTTTCTCCATCTTCCTGTCACAGTCGGAACAGACCGTCTTTCCGGTCAGCGGCGGGGCCTTCGAACCGAGAACCGATGCGATTGCGGATGCGATGAAGTAGGGGTGGGGAGGGCACCCGGGAAGATAGAGATCAATATCCACAACCTCATCAACCGGGACAACCCCCTGCTCAAGCCGGGCAGCACCGCTGTCGGGTCGTTCGCCCGTAGTACTGGTTGGCCCACTACCGTAGACCCGGTCAAGGACCGTGGTTCGATCATACAACCAGCCGATGCCGGAAGGTCCGCCGTACACCGCGCAACTGCCAAAGGCGATCAACGTTTTGACGCTCTGTCTCATCTTTATGAGAGCCTGGCGGTCATGCTCACTGCGGACGGCCCCTTCAACGATACCGACGTCCGCCGGTGGATATCCCTTTTCATCCATCAGAACCGGGAGACGGACAAATTCTGTCGTCTCAACCAGGTTCAGCAGCTTTTCGTGGAGATCGACAATCGAGACATGGCAGCCGGAACAGCCTGAAAGCCACTCGGTGGAGATCTTAGCCTTCATTTCTTAACCTCCCAGATCATCTCCTTCAGACAGGAATTGGGACCGGCCTGAATTGTCTCCAGCTTGACGACCGCGTTGGGGATAACCTTTTCCATAGCCCCGGCAAACACGCCGTGGGCCATCTGGCAGAGGGACTGTTTCTGCTCGTGGGCAAAGGTGAAGAGCGCGTTGCGGACCATGCAGGTATGAAAGACCAGGCGCATCTTCCGGGAGTCACCTTCCTGCTCTATCAGGGTCTCCCTCTCGCCAATGAACGGGTCGAACTCCCACATAATGCCGCGCTTTGCCAGGTCCCTGCCCAGTATTTCCAGGGCTTTGACCGGGTCATCGGTTTGTTCCGTATTGTTGACCGCCTCCAGGCCAAATTTTTTTCCCGCCAGAAAACAGATCGAGAGCACCCCCTGCCCAAGGTTCTGTTCGGCACCATAGGCCAGTGCCCCGGCAAAAAACGCCACATTGTGCACCTTTCTGATATCGTCATCCATGCTGTTCACTCCTCCGGACAACTTCAGGTTCCGTTCAACAGATGACCTTTTCCAATTCGGGCAGACGCCTTTTGATCTGCAGGCGGACATATCCCAGGTTAACTTCGGCATCCGCGACTATCGCAAGAATGGCGTCTGCCCCGATCAGGCTCATCATAATCAGACCATCAGCGTACTCCATCATGCCCTGATGCATTTTGCCGACATTCAGCTCTCTGCCCATGACTTCGGAAGAACCAATTCCCGCCGAAATAACCGCCCCCACTGTCTCGGTATCCAGCTGTCCTCCGCTGGAAACACCATCGATTACAAAACCGTCACGACCAACAACAACGGCTGTTTTAACCCCACTGATCTTTACCAGTTCCTGAAGCAGTTCATTTGTAGTTGCCATTTTTGTTCCCCCTTCAGTTATGTGTTCGACAGGAGATACATCGACTGTAACCCGTTCCGGTTCTTTACTTTCCACGCTACCGGCATCCAAGGGTAGCGCTTCCGTTGTGGTATTTCGCTGTTGCTCGTCCTTTAATCTGAACGATTCCAGAATGATGTGGGTAAGGCTTTCAGCAATCCTTTTCTCCTTTACCTTGCAGACATTGTCTATCCTGATGTCGGTCTCATCCCAGCTGATTATTTCCAGGGCAGCCTCCAGGCCATGGCTGGTCCCGAATTCGGCATCCATTACGTCTCCGTTCGTGAAGTACAGGAAGCCCAGCCTGTCTTTGGAATGTATCCTGATGGTACAGGTATTCTTCTCCAACTCCACGAATTGCAGAAACGTCGCCAGGGAAATACCCTTGATGAATCCTTCATTGCCTTGTGACAGGGCGGTATAGATCTTTTCCACCAGTGTGTTGAAGTCCAGTGGTTTCTCCAGATACTGGTGAACTCCGAAATCACTGAGTGTTTTCTCCATTTCCAGGTTGGAAAAAGCGGTCATGACCAGCACCGGGATATCCTGATGGTTTCTGTTCAGATAGGCCAGCAGCCCAAAACCGTCCATTTCAGGCATCTTAAGATCGGTCAGCACGATATCCACCTTGCCAGTCTCCAGACAGTGGATTGCGACCTTGCCGTTTTCCGCGGTCAAAACTTTCATGTTCTGGTCATAGGCGCTGAGCCCCTCTGCCAGGCTGGCGGCAAAGGACTTTTCATCATCTACTATCAGTATGTTTTTCATGGTGTAAGCTTCCCCGTTCCACGCTGACCATAATCAGGATTTACAGGTGGTTCTTTCAAAAATCTCCGGCAGGGTTACCGCATCCACATCACTCCCCTCCGGGATGGAAATGGTCACGGTTGTGCCGACGTTCTCTTGACTGCTGATATCGATGGTGCTGTTCATTTTGGCCAGCATTTTTGCCGCAATCGGAAGGCCGAGACCTGTTCCCTTGGGCTTTGTGGTAAAAAATGCCGTGAACAGTTTATGTACCTGGTTCTCCGGAATCCCGCATCCATTGTCTTCAAAAGCAATTGAAATCAGTTTTCCATTCTTTTTCATGCTGATGATTATTTCCGGATTATCCCTGTTGCACACGGCATCAATCGCGTTACTCAACAGGTTAAGCATTACCTGCTGGATCGCCCTGGAGTCCACAAGACCGTAGCGGGCATCGGGATCAATCCTCGTGGCTAGACGAATGCCCTTGTCATGAGATGCCCCCTCCGCCAGTGCCAGGAAATTTCCCATATAGGAGTGCATGTGGTGACTCCTGATGTCCAGATCCTCATAGAGAGAGAAATTCCTCAGAGACTTCAGCAGGTATTCGACGCGAGTGAGGTCGGACAGGGCACGCTCCACATAATTGAGAATCGTTTCTTTTGAGTAGGTGTTGATATTGTTTCTGAGAACCTCCATGGTCATCTTGATCGAGTTGGTGGGGTTTCCCAGTTCATGCCGTATCTGGGAAAATATGTATCCCAGACTGTTTGTGGACTCTACCGCTTCGGCGATGGACTCCAGTCGCGCCTTTTCGGTAATATCCTGAAACAAAATGGACACATACGAATTCAGGGGGTGATAGACCGTATAGCCGAGGATGTGGTTACCCAGTCGAATTTGTCTCTGTTCAAACGCCAGAAGCTCTTTTTCCCTCGACTCATCTTTTCTGCGCATGAACAGATCGCACAACGCGTCATAATCATCCAGCCCGACCCTGTCCTTCAGTATTTCATTGGCCCAGTGGTTGTGAAAAAATACAAATCTGTTTTCCGTATCCAGAACGATGATTCCCAGCTTCAGCCCCTTCAGGATTTCGGTAAAAATCGAGTCCTGTATGGTCTTCTGCTCAGAACTGCTTGCGCTTCGTTGGCCGGAAAAGCGGTTAGTCATATCGCACCAGTTGTCCATATGAAGCTCAGGCTTCCGTAATTTTCGAACGTGCTGAATCGCAGTACCGACCATGGCAAAAAACAAAAAAAACCTACCCCAAAAAAGGTAGGCTTCCATGATCAGATGGACCATCATCCGTCACTTCGACAGCCCCTCTACCCAGCTTAGAGCTGGGTGGTGGCTTTGTGCCACACGGTTACCCGTGTTTCACCCTTTCGGCGACTTTTTCCATTAGGTTTTATTCAGATCTTGTTTGACGACATATAGCAAGTTTTATTGCAGGCGCAAGATTATATTTTATTTATTTAAAAGAGGATAATAATAGTGGGGGGTTACCTCAGTCCGTCGCGGAAAAGGATCTAAAAAAAGCCAGACGCAATGATCGACAAATCCACAGAATGCGAAAGAAGATCCATCATTTTGTTTTCGCAGCAACCGGCGGCTCCTGGATCAGGATGTGCCAATTGGGTCGCTGCCAGCTGGCGCGGAACTGCTCCAGGGTCGACTCCACCGCCCGATTCTGCTTCTCGTAGCCATCCAGGAACAGTACGAAATCGGCCTGGGGGGAGGAACCGGCCGCTTGCTCGGCAAACTGGCGCACCATACTGTTGGGAGTGCTGACCTTGCGGCCCATCACCTCGGTCACCGGAAAACGCATCCCCATCATGCCGTTGCCCGCTTCATAAGCCTTGAAGATCAGCTCGGAACAGACCAGTGACGAATCGGTCTCAAAGTCGAAGTTGAAATCGTAGGGACGGCCACTGTAGTAAAATGCCCGCAGTATGGCATGGGCCTTATCCCGGCGGGAAAGGCGCGGACGGATCACTCCAATGGAATCTGCCGAGCCGGTGTACTCCAGAGAGGTGAACGAGACTCCTTCTGAGATGGCTTCCAGGATGCGGGGAGAACGCCCCTGATCACGGCGGGCGGTACTACTGACATAGGCCGTCGGATAGCGCCTGGCCAGGAGCGACTCAAAATCCCCGTTGGCAATGCCCATGGTGGTGACCCAGGCTTTGACCTCCGGGTCATTGAACAGGCGCCGCCGCTCTTCCGGTGTGCCAATGTAGAGCGCCACATGGGTCCAGAATCCGGGCAGCCCCAGGTTGGACAGGTACCACTCGTGACGCTCGAAGAGGATATCTCCCGGCTGGAGACGCTTGCCCATCTCTGCGATCTGGGATGCCGAAATCAGGTGGCTCTGTTTCCGGGCCACCTTGGTGTCCCCCATCCACTCCGACACCCCCTTCTGCAGCGGAAACCAGGCGGAAAAGCCGGTCTTTTGCACCACGGCCAGGGCATTTTTCAGGGTCAGGACATGTCCCGTCCCCTTGCCCATCCCCCAGATTACCGCACTGTCCTCATCCATGGCGGAACGCAGCTCCGGTGGACCATTGGCGTAGCTTCTGTCGATCACCTGCAAAGCGGCAAATTCGGTGGCAATGGCCACGTTCAGAAAACGGAGCTTGAAGCGGCTGAAGCTGCCGGCCGGAATCCCCAGTTCCTGCACCGGTTCATCCAGGATAGTATCCAGGGCCGGATTCCTGTCCGCCATGGCGATGAACTCCAAAGCGGAGCGGTAGCCGGCCAGGAAAGCGGCGTTGGCCAGACTAAAGGAAGCAATGCGTCGTTCCCTGTCCTGAAGCAAGGTGGATGTGCCATGCTCCCGCCTGATTCCATCCAGCGCGGCCAGGCTGTCCAGGACAACGCTCCAGGTATTCCAGACCACCAGCTTGTTGTCACGGGACATGAGCTCTTTTTTATGGCTGCTGTCGGGACTGAACAGATCCGGCCGAGAACGGGCAAACCAGGTGGCCCGGCGCAGGCCATCGCGGGCAATGCCCAACGCGCGGGTGTCGGCGGCGATGCGTTTCCGGAAGGCGACGTCGGGGGCGCCCTGGGCAGCGGGCAAGAGCGAGGTGAATGCGAGAATGGCGATCACAAGGAGTGGGATGATACGAGACATGCGGTCCTCCGTCAAAATTGTTCTCAGTTGCGCATAAGCACCTGCGACCCCAGATCACACCGGATGCCGAAGGGAGTGGAAGAACCGGTGGAATCCGGGACGAGCTTCAGGGCGAGAACATGGCTGATGACGTGGTTGATCGACGCCATCAAAAACATCCATCCCGAATCAGATAAAGCGTCCCTGAAATGCCCATTGGAAGTATCTATATAAAATGGACTTTATTCGTTGCAGCGGTGACGACTAAAATCTTTTCGTTGTTGCTATCGGGGTCAGAGGGAAAAACAATAAAACTTGGCCTGGCTGGCGTGAACCCCTGAGTGTAACCAATCAGCGTTTCATCATCCATAAAATGAACTCTTATCTTCTTCCCCAAGCCAAACCTTTCCACATCGCCCCTCTCCTGATGATCGGGATTGCCATCAAAACTCTTTACAAAGTAAATTGCCTTCAGATCGTGAATAGTGATCTCTTGACGAAGTCCACTATCCTTGTCCGTAATATGAAAAACAGCTTTATTGGGGAAAAAATCCTCCGTAGTGCCCTTCCTAACCTTTCCATCGACAAAATGAACTGCAATTTTATTTAACATAAATGCTCCTTTCTCTGAAAATCACAGTATTTCAGACATGGTATTGACATAGGTTCATGCAATTTAATGCCATCAGAAGCCCAAAGACAGATGCGAGGACGACTCCGATCCATCCGCGCGGAAAGCCGTTGATATGAAGGGTCCCGAACGCGGCTGCCTGAAGAAACAGGGAAGCAACGCCCGATCCGAGGGATCTGTCCAGCGCGGCCATGATGACGCCGCGATTGCCCCCCCTTCCGACTAAACCGCGACGTCGGATTGTGTCCCAGAACACCGGGCAGAGCGTTTTACCACGTGCATTTGGTTTTACCACTAGCATTAACAAAAAAAAATGACCTATACTTGGCCCACTAACTATTGTTCAGGAAAGGATCAGACATGGATCGACTCTTTGCACGTGCATCGGTCAGCATCAACGACCTGAAAAAGAACCCCTCCCGCATCATCAATGAGGCGGAGGGAGCCCCGGTCGCGATTCTCAACAACAACAAACCCAGCGCCTACCTCATTCCTGCCAAGGCCTACGAGGAAATGATGGAAAAGTTCGAGGATTATGAACTGGCCTGTTTCATCAGGGAACGGGATATTGAGCCGACAGTCAGGCTCTCCGCTGAGGAGCTGTAGCTTCAGGCTTGGATTCCACACCTACCTGCCCCCCGCCACCCCCATCAACTCGGCCATACGAACCGTCGGGGCATCGCTGACCCTCTTTCCGTCGTGATAGAAGGCCACCACCTGCAGGGCATTACTCCTGGCAGCTTTTATCGCCACGTCATCCGGCGTGAAGGTGGTGCGGCCCAGGGACCTCTTGGTCGGCCAGTCAACACCGCTGTAGCAGAGATAGACCAGCTTGGAGCAGTAGACCCGCTCCTTTGACTCCACATCGAAGTTGAAATCATAGGGTTTTCCCACCTGACGCAGGGCCTGGATAACCGTGCTGGCGCGTGCTTCCCGGCTCTGGTCCGGTTTGCGCAGAATCCCGATGCTGTCGATATTCAGAAAATGCTGCAGGGAATTCATCTCGACTCCCGAGCGCAACGCCTCCACCACCAGCCGCCCCTCGCGAATCTCCTCGCGATAGCGCATCACCAGCGAGTTGTTCCAGATGCCCAACTCCTTCAGCTCAGCCTCCGTGCCGATCCAGACCGCCGCATGCCCCCAGTAGCCGGGGATCAACTTGTCCGTCAGGCGGAAAGGGGTTTTCTCCAAAAGGATGTCACCCGCCTTCAAGATGCCGCCGATGTCAGCCAGCACATCGCCCTTCTTGTAGAGTTTGCCCTTGCGGGTCTCAACCAGACCTACCGCATTGCCGAAGACCATGCTGAACAGACTGACTCCGTCCCGCTCCATGCCGGTCATGGTGTCGGTCGTTACTCCGGTCATAAAACCCAACTTGCGGCCGACCACGTACAGGGGGGACCACTTCTTGACCATGGTATAGGAGGGGCTCTGGCTGATCAGCAGCTTGAGGTAATCGGTTTCCCGACTGCCAACCGGTGGCGAGAAGGTATGCAACGTCTCGCGCTCATAGAACTTGATCGCCCTGCGCACCTTGGCGCGATTGCTGATTGAGTTATAATTCATGGTTATCTTTGCCAGCGCCGCGCTGGTAACGGCATACCCCGGGTCGCGCTCGTTGAGGATGCGGCGCAACTTGCTGTCACCCTCGAAGAGCGAGATGGCCAGCAGGTAGTTGTCATAGAGCAGCATGGCCGAGGAGAGCGACAGCATCACCCCGGTCAAGCGCGATTCCGGCGTAATGCCTTGCAGCATCAGTTCCTTTTCCGAGCTATTCAGCCAGCATTCGTGGGATTCCGCCACAGCCAGCAGCTCCTTGCGCAAGGACAAATGCTCGTTAATGCCGGTATTGATCAGGGCAATGTCATCACCGGTCAGCGGTTTGCCCCGGTCCATCTTGTCCTTGATGGCCCTGCCAACCTTGATAGTCTCGGCCCGCAGCATCAGGGCCCGCTCCGCCACAGTGCGAAACTCCTCGACTTCATTTTTCAGGGAACCCTCTACCGCTTCGCGCGTGGTTCCGTGGCTGGCAATCAGGTGCTGCCGACAGCTGTCGGCGGCGAATGCGGGAATGGACAGGAAGAGAGGGGTCAGGATGGTGACGGCAAACAGCATCTGCTTCATTGCGAAACTCCTTGGCAGGAAATTATTTCTTCTCTATCTGCGCGCCGTACTGGCGGATAAACTTCTTGAAATTGACCCAGACATCATTAAACCCGTAGGCCTGCATCTCCGCCTCGGCATCGGCCAGGGACCAGCACTGCTGTTTCATGCGAAAGGCAGCCACCACGATCCCGGTGCGATCCTGGCCATGGCGGCAATGGACATACACCGGCTGGTTGGCCGGATCGGCCATCAGCGCCACCACCCGGTCAACCTTTTCCCGCAGGCCGTTGCGGTTCATCTCGATCGGCACGACAATGGCCTTCATCCCGGCCGCCTCAACCTGCTGCTTCTCGCTCTCGGTGGTACGCATGTCGATCACGGTCCTGATCCCCATGGCCTTGAGGGTGGCATACCCACCCGTGCCCGGTTGGGCGCCACGGAAGACACCCGGCGCAACCCGCCCGGCGTTATCCAGGCCGGGAAGACTGTAGATCCGTTCCGAGATGCGGGCAGTGGCGGGGAAAGTGACGCTTTCCTTTGGGGCGGCGAATATGCTGCACGGTGCAGCGATAAGGGTGGCGAGTGCCACAAAAAGTATTCGTTTCATGTGTTGTCCTTTCAATTGCACAAACTGAGTATCCAAGCCGGCAAAGCAGAAACTTAAAACATTTACCACGCAACGGCACAACGACGCGACGTTATTACCTCTTCATCATGAAACGCAACATGTGCGCATGTGCTTCCCTGTTCCCGGTAATTACGCCAGTGCGGCAAGCGTTTTCTCGATGTTTTCCCGCGCCTGATGACCGTATTTCTTTTCATAGTCATGCAGCCCCCCCGAACCCATAGGTTTCCCCGATTGGACCCTCGCTCTCTACTTTTGTCTCGTGTTAAAGGCAGACGCTCCAGCAATCGGGTAAGGCACACCGGCGGTGGGGTATTTTCCCTCCGACCGGTGTTGTGTTGGGCACTACAGTTCTCCATATTCGTTGACAAATTTCTTGTAATATAGAAATAATTTCTATAAATTTAACACATGACCACAAAGTACCGCTTTTCAAATTTCAGGATTACTTTGAGGGAGAACGATCACAATCCTCCCCATGTACATCTCATGGGACCTGATTTTGAAACGGTAATAAATCTTGTAACGCTAGACATTATGGACGGCTCAGCACCTGCAAAGATTCTGCGCCATGCACTGAAATGGATAGCTGACAACAGAGAGGAGTTGGTAAAGCAATGGCACAGGCTCCACGGATAACCCGACCAAGATTAACAGCTGTAACTCCTGCCGCAGATTATTGCCTCAATGTCCACTTTGCTGATGGCTCCAGCGGTACAGTAAGCCTGAAGGACTCCATTTTCTCTTTACCCGGCCTTACTCCACTTTGTGATCCTGCTGCCTTCTCCGGTGCTGTACTGGCAGAATATGGGTGGGAAGCTGAATGGCCTCAGTTTGACATTCAAATTGGTGCTGACACGCTTTTTGCCGACATGCTCGATCAGCGCTCGGAAACTCCTGCAGACCGCTTCACTGTTTGGCGAATCCGAAACGGTCTCTCTCTTGCTGCTGCAAGTCGTGAGCTTGGTGTCACTGTTCGTACAATAAGCGCCTATGGAACTGGCGCCAGACCCATACCGCGCACCGTTCAGCTTGCCTGTATTGGCTGGGAAGAAGAACGGCGGAGGAAATCCGCTTGATTATGTGATTCATTAAAGCGCTATTTAAGCGGCTTTATTTGTTTTTGCCCTGCTGTTCTTTATCTTCGTTTTCAATTACTTCGATTTTTGCTGATTGATAATGGTTTATCACCATATCCTCACCCAACGGCTCGGTCGGTGCCGCGGCGCAGGTTTATCGCGACAGGGTCCACTGGTCTCATTGGGAATCCATTTCTAATTTTCCGTTTTCAAGACCAAACCCTCATTTTCCGCGCACTCAAAATATGGAAAATGAAGAGTTGCCCCTTCAAAATTCTATAAATATCCAAATGTCAAACCTGACCCAAAAGCCCCGTTTCCTTTTCATCATTTCGAGAATAGCTAATGAACACGCGTAACATGTTTATGTCTCCTTCTCATGACTTACTTTCAGACCAACGTGGTGAGCCTGACCAGCAGTGTTAGCCGTCTGATCGTGGCAAGTGTTAGGTGTTCGCCTTTTCAGTAGCTCAACTATTTCAATTGCTCTTTACCGAAAGGCAGATAGATAATTCTGACCCCATCTTCAGTCTTAGCCAATTGTATTGCAAATTTCCTATCGATAACTCGCCATACCCCCATTTCCTTGTTTTCAGAGAATGAAGGCTGCTGGTATTTCTTGTATTTCTCGTTTAAAGATTCTCTCGCTTGTTCGAGTGTGACATTACGACCGTAATGGACCATCACTCCGGAGTACTTCCCGTTCTCTAGGTCCACTTGTATGGTTTGTGGTTCGACTGCCTTTGGGTCTGTTGCAACGAAAAGTTTTACGGCCTCATCAGTGGCCTGTCCCAACACTCCAGGATCGAAGAGCTTTATCTCCTGAGCGTTGAGGTGCGTTGCAGTTAACAGCATTATGGTGGTGAGAATTATTTTTTTCATTTTCATTCACCTAACATGTGATTGATCAGACCTGGCCAACATCTCACCTTGCCTGTTAGAATCAAAAATTCCACAAAACACCAATCACTTAGCTTATTATTTTATAAAACAAATAAATGTTGATCAACACTCCAATCTAGTGGCCTGAGGGGACGTTGTTGATTAGCAAACTAAGACTATGCTAATCGGCTATTCAACTACGTCCCCTTGACCCACAACAACAGATCGAAACGAACTTTCAGAATCGTTTCAATACTTACTGGTTAGAATTTGTTCCATTTCCGACTGAACAAGCTTATCAATGCTCCGCAGACGCTGCCTAATGATCCCAACAGCATGATGACAAGGATTGGCGGCGGCGTGAACATCGGCACATTCTGAAACCACCCAGTCCGCCAAAGCCAAAATGCGACCAATCCTCCGACCACAGTAAACCCAACGATTGCACCTCCAAGCATCCGCTTGTACGCTCTGTATTTCTCTGTTTTGAAATTGTCGTTCATATGATTCATTAGCACAATGTTGTGGCAGAACGGCAGCTGTTTTAGGCCGATGCCTATACCTGGTTATGTGTTATCAGTCATCGTCTAAAAGGGTACGGAGTAACTTCTTATAGTTATTCAAGAAACTTTTTGTAATTGAATAATGGTCTGTATCCTCATAAGCAACCTCTGAAATCCCACTTTCGTCTAAACAGAGAATCTTGGCTCTGGGGTAAGCCAGTAGTATCGGTGAATGAGTTGCAATTATGAATTGTGATTTATCATTTACCAATTGATGGATTGCCGATAAAGCTGCCATTTGCCGTATTGGTGAAAGTGCCGCTTCCGGTTCATCGAATATGTAAAAACCTCTACCTTTTAGCTTTATAGAAAGTGCCGCCATAAAGGCCTCACCATGCGAACGTTCATGAAGCTCTTTTTCTCCATAACCGGCACTGACAGCGCCACCTGTTTGCGCCATATATGTTGCTACGTTATAAAAGCTTTCTGCCCGCAGGAAGTAATAATCCTTTGGCGTTGCATAGCTTTTCACTGTTTTTAAATATTTATGAAGGGGGGATATGGTGTCTGCTGTTGCAAGATTGAAATTTCGAGTTCCACCTTCAGGACTGAATCCCATAGCTAAAGCTATTGCTTCGACAAGTGTAGATTTTCCAGCACCATTTTCTCCGACAAGGAATGTCACGTCTGGATGAAACTCAAGTGTCTTGAGATTCTGAATTGCTGGAATGTTGAACGGATACTCATCCCAATCGGGAGTCATATTTTCTTTCAACGATATTTCCTTCAGATATGGTCTCGACCGCATTATCTACTCTCTGTATTTGGCGAGTGACACGTGATTGATCAAACCCAGCCAACATCTCAGCTTGCCTGAAAACTTCAAAGATTCTGCAAAACATCCATTCACTCAACCGAATACGTCCCTCATGCAATCACTCCGTAGCCCCGAACGCCGGATGAAAGGTCACCACACCGCGCGCCTGCTGCTCTCCCAATGCCAGGGCAAGCACATACTCCTGGGGAATCCCCTCATACACCAGTTGCGGATTGTTCCTGAAACCGAACCGTTCGTAATAGCCGGGATCACCCACCAGCACGCACCCCTTGGCTCCCATGCTCTTCAGGATGGACAAACCTTCGCGCATCAGCGCTTTGCCGACACCCTGTCGCTGGTATTCCGGCAGTACGGAAATAGGGCCGAGGCCGTACCAGTCCTGGCTGCCGTCGGAGACATTCAAGGGGGAAAAGGCGATGTGGCCGACGACCCTGCCGTCAAGCTCGGCGACCAGCGAAACCGCGAGCGCATTGGCTGTCCGCAGGGCGTTCACGATGAAGTGCTCGGTCTGGCGACTGATGGGGTGGTTTTCGAAGGCTTTTCTGGTGACTTCGCCAATGGCGGAAATATCAGCGGGGGTTTCAGTGCGGATTATCATGGCGGGCTCCCGGTAACAGCGCGGAATCTTAATGGTGTGACCATACACCAATGCCCCTGACATGACAATCAGACAATGTGATATTTCTTAGAAATCCGCCCTCTCTCAACGTCATCCAGCACGTTCAGTGCTCGTAGATATGCGGGAGAATGCGGGAACCGGCATCTCCGGCAGGATGTAAAGCGATAAAAACAAACGCGGCCCCTGTTGGAATACAGGAGCCGCGCATGCATACATGGTTTGCAGAAAGCCTGCTTCATACCCTGCCTAGGGCGCGGGACGCTTTGTCCAGGCGTTCTCGGGGGGATATACCGTATTGCAGAGCGAAATTTCGAGCGGTGCCGCAAGCCAGTCAGCGGTTGTTTCCAGCCACTTCACGAAATGGGGCGCTTTCTTGTGAATTTCGATGGCTGCGTCGTCTTTGTAAACCTCGAACAGGTGGAGAATATTGGGGTCAGCTACGTCACTGACGATGTTGAACATCAGGCAGTCCGGCTCATTCTTTTCCGAACCGACACCATCGGCCACCATTTCCTTCATGAACTGCTCACGAAACTCTGCTTTGATTTGAACCTTCACGACGAGTGCTTTCATGATGCCATACCCTCCTGTTGGTTTACGGGGTCACCCCGGTCTGAAACAACACCGGACAACTATAACCGCTACCGCTAATACATCAAGGACTATTTTCCCCGCATCTTATCGGGGTACCGGGAAAATCCGTATTTCGACACTGCGCATGACGGATGAAACAGCATACCGCGCCCCTTTGCACAAAATCGTCACAACTTCTCCTCCTGATTTCCATCCGGCCATCATGATATTTTACCTGAATCCGCAGGAACGATTGACAGCGGGGAAACATTAGAAAGATTCATTTTTTGGCACATGGCGCCGATAGGGATAAGTATATGCTCGAGGGAAACCGCCATGAACCTGTCCACAATTGTGAATGAGTTTAACCTGCCGCTGACACGCCCAGAACGCAATCTGGTTTCCCGGATTGATGGCGGTACATCGGCGTTGCCCGAGGATCGCTACGAAAAGCTGTTTAAGGAGTTGGCTGCTGCTCGTGAGGTATCTGCTCAGCTGCCTGACAGGCAAACAATGGAGCGGCAAAATCGCATGGAAAAGGCTGGCCGACTGAAAGAACGCTTGAAGATGTTACGCCAGATGATACCTTTTTTAAGTCCTTCGGCGGCAAAGGCACTGAAAGCGGAAATGAAACAGATTGCTGCGCAACTGGCATCCCTGGAGTCAGAAGGCGGCGGAACCGGCAGTGCCATGATCTCAATGGAGGAAGCTTCCGTCACAGCGCAAAAAACCGGCAATCCGACGGGGAACGAACTGGATGCAGAGCAGCCACGTGAAACAGAACAGGGAAGTGAAGGTGCTCAACAGGAGCAACTTACCTTTCCTGAAAATGCACTGTTTGGGCGGGCAGCGAAGACCGGCAACAGCAGCCTTGAAGATCGCCAGCTAAGGGAATCGATTGAGGAGCTGAAAAAGCTGTACAACACTGTGCTGGCAGCACTGAAGCGGAAACTGCGGCTCGACCACGACCACGACCAGGGCCACCTGCCGCAGCAGGCCCCACGCCTGCAGGTCTATACTGCCTGGCCCGACATCACCACCAGTGTCGCTATCAAGGTGTAAGCAAAAACCACAGATCCCTGCACACCTATCTATTTCACTCCATATCCACCAGCCGGCCATCCCTGAAGACCAGTTTCATGTCGCTGTAAACAAAAACAGCCTTTGCACCGAGCAGCACCTTTTTCTCCGGTTCCCCCAGGATGGCAATAACCTCTTCCGTTGTCTGGCCCTGCTGGACGACCTTTGCCGCCCGAAGGGCGTTTTCGGTCCCGAACCAGGCATCGATATCGCCCATCACCTGCCTCCCGGTTATTGCCGCAAGGCCCTGATCGTACTGGAAACGGATGATAGCCTGAAGTCGGGTCGGCGCACGGGAGCCTGCCACCACAAAGGTTTTCACGGTGGAGAGGTTCAGCTCCACAAACCTGTCATCCACCCGGATTCCGTAGAGCTGGAGCGGGTCGCCAACCTTCAATCTGCCATCCAGATTGCCTCCCAGGGAGATCTTTGAACCACCGACCTCCGCCACTTCCCGGTCACGAATCACGGTTGCCCTGTTGAACGCCCCCGGCCGGTCGGCTCGCAGCCCTTCTTTGCGGACAACCAGGACAGTCCCGCTCTCATGCAGAAAACCGAGTGCATCCAGGGTCGTGATCTTGTAACGCGCCTCTATGTCCGCCTGCATCCCGGCCGGAGTCACGGCCCATGAAACTCCGGGGATCAGATGGGACAACAACAGCAGGCCGACAATGGTTACTCGTTGAAACATGGTGTTTCCTCCTCGTCAATTACAGTTCCTTCAGAACAACCTGCGTCTCAACCTTCCCGGCAACATCATCGATGACAACATCAATATAGCCGTTATCATAATCGGACATGCAGTACCCCGCCACAAACTCATCCAGGGTCAGCACCTGGCCGGGAAAGGGCGGAAAAAGGGCACTCTCCAGGGCGCAGTGGACACCGTGGGGCATGCCATCGGAGCCCAACAGCAGATCCTCACCCGCAGCGTAGCCCGCTTCATCCAGCAGCATCCTGAAGGGGTTGTTCAGACGGCAATATCCCTGCGGGAGACGGTCCCGATAGCAGAGGGAATCGAGGCTGAAATTCGGTTGCATACAGAGTGTGATCCCCAGGGATTTTGCCTTGCGGGCCGTATGGGGGGAGATGAACTGGCAGTGCTCGACTCTCGTCTCCCCCAATCCCTGCCGGCCATTCGCCACCTGTTCCAGAACCCGGACAACCTGGTCAACGGCAGTGTCTCCGATGGCATGAACCGCCAGGGCCTTGCCCACGTCAAAAACCCGGGAAATGAGCAGAAACAGTTCTTCATCAGCATACACCAGTACCCCCTCAGCTCCCGAGAGGTAGCGTTGTTCCAGCCGGGCGCTTCTTGCCCCAAGCGCCCCATCAGCGAACAGTTTGATGCCGTAAATCTGCTCTTGACCGGCGTCAGTCATGGTTTCAAAGGTTGTCAGATCTGTACGGAAGCGGGTCCGGTCGAGCAGGGACGCTGCCCTGAACAGCTCAATCTCCCCCGCGCCCTTCAGCGACATCTCTTCCGCATGCCAGACCCCGAGCCGGGCAAGCCGGTGGAAATACGATTTCAGCTGCCCTGCGCTGCACGGTTTCATCGACAGGATAAAATTGAGCACCTGCGCAGTGTTTCTCTCGACCCAGGCGCCATCGCGGAAATTAGCGACCAGTTCCGGAAAAGTGCCGACAAGCATTTCCCGCGCCCCGACGTTGATCAGCAGACTGTGGAGTGAGATGTTGAAAATCACAAGGGGTGGAAACAGATCAAGCTCGCACTCTGCAAAGCCGAAGTAACTGTCATTCCAGCCCATGACCACGGCAATTTCTTCTCCTGAAAAACTTCCCCTGATCCGGGATAGGGCCTCGGATTTGTTCGAGACCGAGCTGATATCGGGACAATGGGCAAGTGTTGCGTAAAGAAAGGGGTGGGAATGGTGATCCTTGAGCAGGGGGATTCGTTGAACTCTTTTCACGTACATCCTCCGGTCGAGCCATCGGACAGCAGACGCCTCATGCCATGCCCAAGCGCCGGTTCATGACCTGAACGCCATCAGACTGCGGATCTCGCCTGACAGGCAGTCAAACCTGAACGGCTTCTGGATAAAGCCGCTCAGCCCCAGTCCGTCGAATCGCTCGGAAACCTCCTCAATGCTGAACCCGCTGGCGAGCAGCACCTTGATATCGGGTTCGATACGTTTCAGCGCCTGGAACACGCTGACACCGTCCATGCCCGGCATGCTCTGATCCAGCAGCACGAGGCCAATGCCGTCTCTCTGCTCCCTGAAGACATGGAGCGCCTCTTCACCGCTTGAGGCCGTCAAGGTCTTGAATCCCAGCATTTCAAGCATGTCGACGCAGACTTCCCGTATGGATTCCTCATCGTCAACCACCAGGATGACATCCCGCTGACACCTGCAATCCGCTGCGGTATCGTCGACAACCAACGTCTCGGGAATGTCCTGCTTCACCGTTCGGATTGCAAGCGGCAGGACAACCACCATGATCGTACCGGCGCCGGGACTGCTGGTGACGAGAAATGCCCCCCTGTGGGCACGGATAATGCCGAGCACCGCCGACATGCCCAGACCGCGCCCGGTAAACTTGGTCGTGAAAAACGGATCGAAGAGTTTCTGTAGCGTTTGCTCATCCATACCGCAACCGCTGTCACGCACCTCCAGCCAGACATAGGATCCCGCGGGAAGCTTGTCTTCCAGCCGACTTTCGTCAAGGGTTGACTGATCAAATTCCTTCACTCCGGTTGAGAGAGTGATCACGCCCGTATCAGTACCGATCGCTTCGGACGCATTGGTAATCAGGTTCATGACCACCTGCTGAAGCTGTCCGGCATCGGCCATGACCGGGGGCAAGGCATGATCGAGGCAGAGGTCGAGCGCTACGGACTTGGGGATTGCCGTTGACAGCATGGCTGCGTTTTCCTCCACCAGTTCGGACAGGTTGAGCTCTTTGATGACAAAACTCCCCTTGCCTGAATAGGCCAGCATCATGTTCGTCAGTTTGGCGGCATGCTTGGCCGCATTGATTGCCTGGCTGATGTTTTTGCAAACAGCCGCATCAGCGGGAATCTTCATCTGCGCCAGGTCAAGATTACCAAGCACCGCATGCAACAGATTGTTGAAGTCGTGGGCAATACCGCCCGCCAAAACCCCGAGACTCTCCAGCTTCTGGGAATGCAGCAGTTGGCGCTCCAGGTTAAGACGATCAGTCTCGGCTTTTTTCAGTTCGGTTGTATCGAGAATCGCCCCAACCAGCCCGCCCACCTGACCATTGCTATCCGCAAAGGAAGCCTTGTGGAAGACCACATCCCGGACATCGCCCCTCCCATTCTTCACCTGGGATTCGTAGACCTGCGTTCCCGGGTGCTGGAGAAGCTCCCGATCCTTGGCGTGGTATTCTTCGGCCAAAGCCCGGGGAGCGATATCAAACACATTCTTGCCCAGAATTTCCTCTTTGGTAGTGCCGTAGAACTCCTCGAAGGCACCGTTGCAGCCCAGGTAGCGGCAATCCCCGTCCTTGTAGAAAACCGGGACAGGGATGGCGTTCACCAGGGTTGTTACAAATGCGGCATTCTTCCGCAATGTCTCCAGACTGTCCTTCAACTCCTCCGTGCGCGTGGCAACCCGCGCCCTAAGGACGCGATTCCAGACAAACAGGACCAACAGCAGCAGGGCCAGGCAGGCAGCAGCGATCAAAAAGTAACGAAGCGGGCGGGTATCATGGAGTGCTGAGCCATACCAGGTGGTTTCGATCTGTTTCAGCTCGTCCGTCGAAATCTTTCCAAAACCACTTTCGACGACCTTTAACAACTCAGCGTCACCCTTTTTAACCGCCCGATGAAAATAGCCGACATTCAATGGTGCAGATTGTCTGAAGCGATCAAGAATTCCGTACTTGTACAGGAAGTAGAGGGCGGCGGGCTTATCTACCACAAAAACGGCAACCTTATGTTCCTTTGCAACCTTAATGACGGCCTCATAACTGTTAAAGAGCAGTAGGTTGTCAACCCCCTGCTGTTTGAGTATATCCACCGCAGCATCGCCTTTTTTGGCGGCAACCACAAACCCCTTCAGCGATGCTGCATCAGATATTCCGTTGATATTTTTATCGAAAAAGATGGGAACGTCGATCTTCTGGTAGGGGGCGGTAAAGTCATAGCTTTTCAGGCGCTGCTCGGTCTTGAAGATGGTGTCGATGACATCGAACTCACCGGCTTGCATGCGGCGCTGGGCCTCCTCCCAATCCATGGCGCTGATATCGGTCCTGATACCGGTCTTCTGCTCCCACAGGCGCCACTGATCGACCAGAATACCCCGCAACGTACCGGAGCCGTCCCTGAAAACAAAGGGGGGATAGTTGTCATCCATCACGACCCGGATGGATGATGGGCCGGCTGAGGCTGAAGTGACGACCACAAGGCAGATTGCCAGCGTCAGCAGCGCCCAAAACAGGGGGGATATGACTCGGCGGTTGTTCATACGGGAAGAATCCTTACGGCTGAAATAAGCACAAACGAAAATCAATCACACTCATTCCGGAAATATAACGTACCGTGGACTATAGCGAAAATGCTGTCAGACCGCAATCGGGGCACCATTAAATTGTTCATTCTTTCCTGGTTATATCCGTCGGCGTTCCCAAGTTCAATCGTAACGCGACCTTCAGCTTTCCAATGTCAGCTTTTGCAAGCAACCCTCTCCTCTTCAGAAGAGTGAGCGCCTCATGCTCCAGATCGCTCCCCCCATCTCCATGGACCTCCACCACCACCCACCCGTTGACTTCAGCGACTTTTACCTGCTGTCGAACAATAGTGACACTTGTTCCGAGTGGTACTTTTTTATATAGAGTCGCAATGTCTTCAGGATAGAGATGTATGCAACCGTGGCTGACTCTTCTGCCGATGCCAAACGGGCGATTGGTGCCGTGAATCAATATGCTTCCGCTGGAAAGTCGCAAGGCATGGCTGCCGAGTGGATTGTCGCCTCCCGGCGGGAGAACTTTGGGCAGTTCCGGTCGCTGCCTCCGAATCGACGCGGGGACATGCCAGGCCGGATGTACCACTTTCTCGATTATGCGGTATGTCCCGGTGGGTGTATCCCACCCCTCGTCACCAATGCCGACGGGAAAGGTTTCAACCAGCTCCCTGGTTTTCGGGTGAAAAAAGTAAAGACGCATTTCAGAAAGATTGATGACGATACCCCGCTGCAGCGGGATATCCGGTAGAATCCAGATCCTGGGAATCGTGACACTGGTTCCCATCTGGGGGATAAAGGGGTCCACCCTCGGATTGGCTGCGGTAATTTCGCTGTAGCCCACATCGTAGTGCCGAGCCAGTTCAACCAGCGAATCATCGCTTCTGATGGTGTGGTTTTCGAATACACCCCCCACTCCCTGGCTGAAGAAAAATTCGGCGCCCTCGGTTCGCTGTCGGGACAGACCAACCAGACAGATCACACATAACAAAAGTGCCTTCCATCGGTTCACGGTAAAAACCCGTCGATAGACAACAGGCTGTTCCCGACAGGGAGCGCCTGCCGAGGTGGTTTAAGGCTACTTCTTCTGCTCAAGTTTAAAGACCTTTTCTGATTTCAACGCCATCTGCTTCGCTTCATTGGCAGCCTGAACCGCCTCATTAGCGGCCTTTTCAGCTCTCGCGGCCGCAGCTTCGGCTCTCTGAGCGGCCGCCTCGGCTTTCGTGACAGCCGCATCGGCCTTCTTAACATCGTTATTTGCATTCACTACATCAACCGCGGTTTTGTTTGCGATGGCAAGCGCCTGTTCAGCCTTGTCGTTAGCCTGCTTGACGGCAGCACTGTCGGCTTCTCTCATTCCACTGAGTTGAACTTCTTTTGCTTCCAGCTTGCCGATGCGCTCTGCCAACGGATCGGCCTGGGAGCGGACAAAGCCCTGAGTCGCACAACCTGAAAGTCCCATCAGAGCAACTGCCCCCACAACAAAACCCATTCTCTTCATGTCAGACCCCCATAAGTGAAATCAGTCTTTCCATCAACCCTACCATATCATTGCCCATATGCCTGCCGTAAACCTTCAATGTCGAGTTTGATCATCTTCAGCATGGCCCGGTTTGATCTGACCGGAGCGGGATCATTGAGCATCAAAGAGCGCCTTGACGCGTGCACGGATCTCTTCCGGCGGCACATCTTCCACGTGCGTGGCAACGGACCATTTGTGCCCGAACGGGTCGGTAATCGACCCCATGCGGTCACCCCAGAACTGGTCAGCAACGGGCATTACCAGCACGGCTCCGGCCGCAACTGCGCGGTTGACAACAGCATCCACATCTTCCACGTAGAGCATGATCGATACGGCCGTGTCCCCAATCGTCAACGGACTGAACGCATTACAGTTGGGAGACTCATCGCAGAGCATGATCGATGAATCACCAATCCTGATTTCAGCATGCATCAGCTTGCCCTCCGGGTTTGGCAGACGCATGCATTCCATGGCGTTAAAAACCTCCGTGTAGAATTCAATTGCCTTTGCGGCATCCTTGATAACCAGATAAGGGGTCACCGTATGATAACCATCCGGAATCGGTTTTATTGAGGTTGCCATGATATCCTCCTTGTGTTGCGTTGTTTGAACAGTGCATTTCGTTACCACATACTGCCCTTTGTTGCATATAAGACAATTTTAGTCTTTTGAAATAAAAACGCAATCAGTGAGTTTCAAGATCAGATGCATTGACTGTTGTCTTGATGCGTGGGATTTTGTCCCAAGAGAATAACGCACTCGTAATGCTGGCCCATCGGAGTGAGTACGAAACACATGAAAAGGAAACAATACAATGGGTGTGGAGATCTATGTTGGACACCTCTCCGGTACAGTCACGGAGGATGAAGTGCGGAAGCTGTTCTCCGTGGCAGGCACGGTTACGTCCGTTCACCTGGTAGTTGACCCCGGAACCGGTATGTACCGGGGGTGTGGATATGTCAGGATGTCGACCGAAGATGAAGCCAGAGAGGCCATTGACCTGCTAAACGGAGCCATGCTCGGTGAGCGCCTGATCGTTGTAAAGAACGCGCCCCCCAAGCAGGTCAAGAAAACAGGCTCGTCCGGCAGCCGGGGCTGTCAGGGTGGACGCACTGGCCGGGGGGCGCCAAAGGCTTTGAAGTAATCAGAGGTAATTTCTGCCGGATTTTTACGCAGACCAATCACTTTATTACAATTCTATCCAGCGTCAGCGATCCGTTGCCTATGCTCACCGTTCCATGCAGGGTGGTAAAACCGGTACTGCCGGTGAAGCCAGAGTCATAGCCCCCCTGCAGGTCAAGCTCTATGTTGCTTAGTAAATCCACATCCCCGGTCAGCTCCACAGCCTGAACCTGCATAGCTGCGTGAGAGCCCGCGACCAGGTGACTATAGGCTGTGGCGATGGATGCGTAGTAGGCAGGACCCGGAATCCGCACCAGTGGCAGGATATTGAAGATAGCCGTGCAGCTCTTGTCAGCGTCGATGGTTAGCAGACAAGTGAGTCCGGTGCATAAGCTGCATGAACCTCCCCAGCCGCCGAAGCTGGAATCGCCTCCATGGCTGGCGATAAGGGTGAGCGAGGTACCGGTAGTCTGGGAAGTGGAGCACTTTCCGGCCTGTGGCGGCCATGTGCAGGAGATGGAACCGGAGGGGTTGCTGTTAACCGAGCCGCTGCCGCTGCCGGAAAGTGACAGGTCAAGCGATGAAAACTGGTTGTTCACCGCAATACTAAACACTTTTCTGGAGAACAGACCATTGCTGCCTGTCACCTGCACGGTAAATCCGGTGTTTGTCGCAACACTCGGGGTACCACTGAGAATGCCGACACTGCTCAGACTTAATCCAGCCGGAAGTGTGCCCGATGAAACTGACCAGGTGTAGGGCATTGCACCGTCGGTTGCGGCCAGTGCCTGATTGTACGCCACACCAACTGTTGCCGTCGGCAACGGGCTGCTGCTGGCAATTGTCGGGGCGATGGTAGTTTTAGTAACATCTATTCCATGAACAGTGCCACTGACCAGTTCAGCCCACGTTCCGGGCGAGACAAGCTTTCGTATGATGCCAACTCCCGGGGCCAGGATGGCGGTCATAAAGGATACATTTACGGTGCCTTCTCCCGGAATCGTCGCCACTTTTTGGACGGATATCGACCTGCAATTTGTAAAGGTGCCCGCGGGAACCGTCACCGCACCGGCCATTTCAACGACAACCGTAAAGGTAGCCGGGTAACTGCCGGCGTATCGCTGCGTTACGGTGGTCTGGGTTGTTATTGTGCCACCGTTCAGCACGACGCTTTCATTCAGCAGATTGATATACGGATTAAAACTGATCAGTATGTATCCTGTCTTCGCCAAAACGACTTGAATCTTGTCCGAACCGATCTGATGAATCTCATACCCCATATCCGTTGCCGTCTGATATTGTATCTTGTACTGGTTGACCTCATAGTCACTGACAGTCATTGCTAACGATTCAGCGCCGTAGGAAAACACTTTTTGGTCGCCTCCATAGAGTGGCCAGTATGTCTCCAGCGCAATCCCGGCACGAGCTTGCGAAATAAAACACAAAAGCATGAACGGGATCAAAAGACACGACAACACTATCAAGCGACTATCCGTAATATTGCTCATACACAGCTCCTCCCGGCCCACAACATCTCACGTCTCCTCCTCCAAACTTCTCCGAAACAACGCGAACGTACTAACGACAAGCCTGTCCACTGTCAGATGATAACGAGACCGGTAGCCGCTGGACACAAAAAATCCCCATCTTCATGCCGAAGAGAGGGATCTGGTGTGAGAGGTATTTTCCTCGGCAATCAAGCCGTCCATGCCGTTGCAGGCCAGGCTAAAACTCCCCCGGATTACTCCGGGTAAACCTTTACAATTGAATAAAAAAGGATCACAGAAGCAACAATTGGTACGTCTTTATCTTCTATTCACATCCATGTCAAGAGATCTAATCGTAGCCATAAGACTGTATTAGCGGGAGATTCCCGATGAAATGGCGTAGAACACGGCCTACCTCATCCGCTCCAAGCTTCACAATCCCCACCTCAAACATCCTCCAGCCACAACTGCTTGCATTGACCAGCCGGGATGAGTATATTCAAAAGAATTTCTTCCCCACGGAACATGCCATGACTCCTCAACAGATCGTCAACATCTCCGCCCATCTGCCCCGGATGGCCGATCTCCAGCCGGATACCCCGGCCATCATCTTCCCCCAGGGAGATCTCCAGCTCACCTTTCGGGACCTGGACGACCTCTCCGACCGCATCGCCCACGGACTGGTCGCCATCGGCATCGGCCGGGGCGTGCGCACCGTGCTGATGGTTCCACCCGGCCCTGAGTTCTTTGCCCTGACCTTCGCCCTGTTCAAGGTCGCCGCGGTACCGGTGCTGATTGATCCCGGTCTGGGGGTAAAAAACCTGAAGGCCTGCCTGGCCGAGGCCGAGCCACGGGCTTTCATCGGCATCACCAAGGCGCACCTCGCCCGGCTGATGTTCGGTTGGGGCAAAGACAGCATCCACACCCTGGTTACCGTTGGGCGCCGGCTGCTCTGGCGGGGCGAGACCCTTTCCGGCATCATCGCCCGGAGTGAAGAGCAGCAACCATTCTCCCCGGCCAGAACCGTCAAGGCTGACACCGCTGCCATTCTCTTCACCAGCGGCAGCACCGGTCCACCAAAGGGGGCGGTTTATACCCACGGCAACTTTGCCGCCCAGGTCGAGGCACTCCGCACGGTGTACGGCATCCAGCCGGGAGAGATCGACCTGCCCACCTTCCCGCTCTTTGCGCTCTTTGCTCCGGCCCTGGGCATGACCGCCGTGATCCCGGAAATGGACTTCACCCGTCCCGGCTCGGTCAATCCGAACGACATCATCTCCGCCATCAGGGAGTACGGCGTCACCACCATGTTCGGCTCACCGGCCCTGATCAACCGGGTTGGTCGCTACGGCGCCGAGCGGGAGATTACGCTGCCGACCCTCAGACGGGTCATTTCGGCCGGGGCGCCGGTACCGGCCGCGGTTATGGAGCGTTTCAGCAGCATGCTTGATCCGCAGGCCGAGATATTCACCCCCTATGGCGCAACGGAAGCCTTACCGGTCTGCTCCATCGGCAGCAGCGAAATCCTGGGTGAAACCTGCCACTTGACCGCGCAGGGGCGCGGGGTCTGTGTCGGCCTGCCGGTGGAGGGAATCGAGCTGGCCATCATCCCCATCAGCGACACCCCCCTGGACGAATGGAGTGAAGAGCTGGCGCTGCCTCCCTGGGATGTGGGTGAAATTGCCGTCAAAGGGGAGCAGGTAACCGCATCCTACATCAACCGGTCCGAGGCGACACGTCTGGCCAAAATTCCGGACCCACTCGGCGGTTTCTGGCACAGGATGGGCGATCTGGGCTATCAGGACAGGGAGGGGAGAGTCTGGTTCTGCGGGCGGAAGGCCCACCGGGTGATCACCCCCCAGGAGACACTCTATACCATTCCGGTGGAGGGGGTCTTCAACAGCCATCCCCAGGTGTCCCGCACCGCCCTGGTTGGTGTGGGTGAACCGGGAAAACAGCAACCGGTTCTCTGTGTGGAACTGGAAGCAGATATACCTTCGGATGAAACCGGCCGCATCCGGCGGGAATTGATCGCCCTGGGAAGCAAGTATCCCCACACCAAATGCGTACTGAAAATCCTCTTCCATCCCTCCTTTCCGGTGGATATCCGCCACAACGCCAAGATTTTCCGCGAGCAGCTGGCGGCCTGGGCAGCGGAGCAGCCTGCGTGAAAGCTCTGGTAACCGGGGGTGGCGGTTTTCTGGGCGGTGTGATCGTGCGGATGCTGCGTGAACAGGGGCATCAGGTGCGGAGCTTCTCGCGGGGAGAGTACCCGGCACTGGCCGGTCTGGGCGTCGAGCAGTTCCGGGGCGACCTGGCTGACCGGGATGCCCTGTTGCGGGCAGCCGAAGGATGCGACATTATCTTTCATGTGGCGGCCAAGGCGGGCATCTGGGGCAGCTACGCAGAGTTCCATCGCGCCAACGTGACCGGCACCGAAAACGTCCTGGCTGCCTGCAAGGCCCGGGGCATCTCCAGGCTGGTCTACACCGGATCACCCAGCGTTGTCTTTGATGGCACGGACGTGGAGGGGGGCAACGAATCACTCCCCTACCCGGCCAGCTACCATGCCCACTATCCCCACACCAAAGCCCTGGCCGAACAGCTGGTGCTGGCAGCTAACAGCCCGGAGCTGGCCACGGTTTCCCTGCGGCCGCATCTGATCTGGGGACCGGGGGATAACCACCTTGTGCCGCGTATCCTGGCCAAGGCACGATCAGGAAAACTGCGGCGGATCGGCTCGCGCCCCTGCCTGGTGGACACCATCTATGTGGACAATGCCGCCCGCGCCCACCTGCTTGCCGCAGAGCGCCTGAAGCCCGGCGCGCCACCGGCCGGCAAGGCCTATTTCATCTCCAACGGGGAACCGGTTCCGCTGTGGGAGATGATCGACCGCATCCTGGCTGCCGCCGACCTGCCACTAATCACCAGCAGCATCCCCCCTTGGCTGGCCTATGCCGCCGGCATTCTGTGCGAACGACTGTGGGATCTGTTCAATCTGGCGGACGAGCCTCCCATGACCCGCTTCGTTGCCAGGGAACTGGCCACCGCCCACTGGTTTGACATCTCCGCCGCCCGATGCGACCTGGGGTATGTTCCGGAGGTTTCCATCGACGAGGGGCTCAAGCGGCTCAGAATATGGCTGACACAGAAGCGGGCATGACAGCCCCATTGTGGCCCGCACGCGGGGAAATCCACATCCTGCATTTCACACTGTCTCTATCAGACCCTGAGCTACTATTTTGTGAACAGATTCTCGCAACCGACGAACTCCAGCGGGCCGACCGTTTGCTCAGCCGCCAGGTCCGCGACCGCTTTGTGGCCGGACGCGCCTTTCTCCGCAGAACCCTGGCGCGCTGTCTGAACCTGGACCCGGCGCACGTATGCCTGTCGTCCAGCAAACACGGCAAACCCCGTCTGGCCGGAGAACAGGCCCGCATCGGCCTCTCCTTCAACCTGTCCCATTCGGAGGACCGGGCCATCCTGGCGCTGGCCCAGGGGTGTGAAGTGGGGGTAGATATTGAACATGTTCGAGAAGATCTTCCCTTCCGCGCCATGGCGCAGCATTTCTTCTCCCTTCGCGAACAAACCGAACTCTTCAGCCTGCTCCCGGAGTTGCAACTGGCCGCCTTTTACCGCGGCTGGACCCGCAAGGAAGCCTGCCTCAAAGGTTGCGGCAGCGGCTTTGCCGAACCAGCCACCTGCTGTTATGTTTCCCTGCTTCCCAACCACACCTCCGCACTATTGGAATGCAGCACAAATCGCCAGGGGGCCGACCGCTGGCATCTGACCGACATCGCCGTTCCGGACGGTTTCTGCGCCGCCCTGGCCCACAACGGCATCGTTCCTGTCCGCTTGCAATCTTCCGATTGGCATTCCAAAACGTTTTAACAAACACCCAAAATATGAACTGGCACACAATTGTAATTGTGCTAAACTAACAAAGTTGAAACGGAGTTGAGCTTTTGTGATTTGGAAACAAATGAACAGGCAGGGAGGTTACCGCTATGTTGATTCATGTCATGTATCCGGACAAGAAGTATGACTACGTAAAAGATTTCATGCTCGACACCCTGATCGAATCAGAGAAAATCACCAGCTTTCGCCGCAGCAGCGGGTGGATAGCATTGGGTGTTGATCCGGTACGGTCACGGACATCAAAAATGACCCATCGGGATGTGGAAAGAAGACAATCGCTGCTCAACACTCACTAGCGCAGAGGATTCTGCTCACGTCATGAACAGAATAATGCAACAGCCTACCGCGGATAGCGGCAGGCTGTTGCATAATCAGTCATGTAATTTTCGATTCTGATCAATCGCGACCGTCTTCGATTAACGATCAAATCTCCCGCCGCAGTCCTGTTCGTCTCCCCGGATCTTTTCCACCGCATGGCCAACCACCGGCCAGACCGCCTCCAGGTTTTCCCGCGCGCCCTTGGGGCTGCCCGGAAGGTTGATGATCAGTGTCCTGGCGCGTATAGCTCCCACGGCCCGCGACAGGAAGGCCATGGTTGTCTTTTCCATGCTCTTCAGCCGCATCAGCTCGCCAAGCCCCGGTATCAGGCGCTGCGCTACCTGCATGGTGGCCTCGGGAGTTACATCGCGTGGTGACACACCGGTGCCACCGGTAGTCAGGATCAGGTCGGCTATATCAGCATCGGCCCACTCGGTCAGGGTAACAACAATCGTCTCAAAATCATCGGGGATGATCTGGCTGCGCACCGTGGCTACGCTCCGCTCGGCCAGCCAGGCCGACAAAGCCGGACCACTCTCATCGACACGTTCGCCCCGTGCCCCCTTGTCGCTCAGCGTCAGAATTGCCGCTCTCATTGCCCCACCTGCCGGTGGAACACGCCGCTCTTGCCACCCTCCTTGTAGAGCAGTTTTATGTCGCCGATGGTGATGGTTTTGTCGGCTCCCTTGCACATGTCATAGATGGTCAGGGCCGCCAGGGTGGCACCGGTCATGGCTTCCATCTCCACGCCGGTGCGCTCCAGCGCACGGACCGTGCAGCGCACCTCGATCGTCCCGGCGTCGCTGTCCAGCGCGAAATCCACGGACACGGAATGGATCGCCAGGGGATGGGAAAGCGGAATCAGGTCAGGGGTCTTCTTGGCCGCCATGATACCGGCCAGACGCGCCACTCCCAGAACATCACCCTTGGCCACGCCACCGCTCTGGACGGCAGCCAGCAACTCCGGCGACATACCAACCAGCGCCGCAGCAATTGCCGTACGCAGAGTCGGCTGCTTCGAACTCACATCCACCATCACGGCATGGCCGCTCTCATCAAAATGATTGAAATTCATCGTATTCCTCGCCTATCCGTCATCGTATTCATTTCTCTATTCCACCGGGGCGCTGCCCACCGACAGGTACTGCTCGAACTGTTTCTTGTCGATTGCGCAGCGGTAGGCCTCTTCCGGGTTGACCTTTTTTGTCTTCAGCAGGTCCAGCAGATGCTGATCCATCAACTGCATACCATCCTTCTTGGCGGTCTGGATGATGGAGGTGATCTGGTGGGTCTTGGCTTCGCGGATCAGGTTGGCAATTGCCGGCGTACCGAGCATGATCTCGAAGGCGGCCACACGCCCCTTCCCCTCCGCGGTCTTGAGAAGCTGCTGACAAACAACTCCCTTCAGCGACTCGGACAACATGGCCCGCACCTGTTGCTGCTGATCGGTGGGAAACACATCGATGATCCGGTCGATGGTCTTGGCGGCCGTATTGGTGTGCAGGGTGCCAAAGACCAGATGACCGGTCTCGGCGGCGCTCATGGCCAGCTGGATGGTCTCCAGATCGCGCATCTCTCCCACCAGGATGATGTCAGGATCCTCGCGAAGTGCCGCCTTGAGGGCCGAGGCGAAGCTAACGGTATGTTCCCCGATCTGGCGCTGGTTAAGCAGGGACAGTTTGTTCTCATGAATAAACTCCAGCGGGTCTTCCAGGGTCAGAATATGTTCCTTGCGGGTGGAATTGATCAGGTCGATCATGGACGCCAGGGTGGTGGACTTGCCTGAACCGGTCGGACCGGTAACCAGCACCATCCCCTTTTTGAAATTGGTCATACGCCGCACCCCGTCCGGCAAACCCAGTTCATCGGCGGAGAGGATCTTGGCGGGGATGATGCGGAAAACAGCGGCAATACCACGATGCTGCATGAGGATATTGCCCCGGAAACGCGCCAGGTCCGCCACGGAATAGGCAAAATCAAGGTCCTTGGTCGCCTCGAACTGCTCCTTCTGCTTCGAATCGAGAATCTCGAACAGGATCGACCTCAGCTCGTCATGACCCAGAGTCTTGAAATTGAGGCGGACCATCTCGCCATGCAGACGGAAAATGGGAGGATTTCCGGTGGAGAGGTGCAGATCGGAGGCTCCCTGTTCTTTCATCATCCTGAAGAGTGCGTCTATTCGTGCCATAAAAACTCCCGGAAAGCGTTCAAACCACGCGCAATCAAATGACTCATTCCTGCCCAATCCCGCCCGAAAGAGAGATTCATTACCGTTCCAAACCGGAATTGGCCGGAGAAGAGGGATCCTACATCATCACCGAGGAAGCATACTCTTCCGGAGACAGTTCACCCTCGTTCAACAGCCTCAACCCTTCCCGAGCAATACCGTGGCAGTTCCTGGAGAGATACCCTTCCAGGGCAACCGCATCGCCGGTCTGCCGGAAAATCCGCCGTAGTTCGTCATCAAAAGGCAGCACATCCATCAGAACACGCCGTTCCCGAAAGCCACTCTCTCCGCAGGCATCACAACCGTTGGAACGAAAAAAGGTGTCAGGAAGCTGTTCCAGCCCCATCACGGACAACTCCTCAGCTGTCGGCGTATATTCTATCCGGCATTCTGTGCAGAGACAGCGTACCCCCTTGAATGAGATCAAGCCATTGATACACTGTGACAGAGGGATATCCTGCTGCTGGTACTGCAGATGGCGCAGGGCGGCGCGGGTACCCCGCACATCCAGACCAGCCAACACCCGCACTCCGCGCAGGGCAGCTCTGCAGGCGGCAGCCAGGGAAAGTTCTTCATTCAACTCCTCAATGACGAGAATATCCGGGTCATGATCAAGAGCCGCCGTGATCAGCCGGGCACGCTCCGATGCGCCATCCGGGAGCGGTACACGCGGAAAGCGGTTTTTAATCCAGCCGACTCCTTCACCAAGAACCAGCACGGTTTTCCCCTCTGTCTCCGCCTCCCCCAGCATGAGTTCCATGGAGCGATTACGTTCCTGCTTGGCGCGGGAAGCAAAAAAAGTCATTCCCCGTTCGGCCCGGGCCAGAAGACAAAAGGCGTCGCGCTGTTCCTGCACCAGATCCAGGTCGGCCAGTCGTTCGGGGATTCGTTCCGGAATCCGCGGGCGTATCGTTATGTAGTCACCCGCTGGTGCCCGCATGATTGCCACATGAAACTCAAAACTCCTGTTGCGGTACTCAAAACCGAAACATCCGCTGGAGACGGAGTCTTCATCCGGGATGATGCAGGCGCGCGTACACAGGTTACGGGCAAAAGCGGGAAAATATCCCGATGACAGGGTCCCGATTTCATGCGAACCGGTCGCGCGTCGCCCCCGGATCTGCACCCGACTGCCAAGCGAGTGCAGGGATAATGTACATAACTGGTTCTTGAGGGTGGTGATCAGCAGGCAGTCCAGCAGCTTGGCGCCGCTCAGGTCTGAGTTGATCAGCTCCAGGACCGATACGGAAAAAGCTGACGATTCGAAGCCCAGGTTTTCATGCCGATCAGGACCGTAACATTCATGGATCATCTCCATGATTTCAGCGGACAGGGCTACGGAGATGCTGACGCGCCGGCCGGAGTGCCGTTCAATTGACTCGATGGCGGTTCGGTTGAGTGGATCGTCAATGGCGACATTCAGCTCATCTCCCGCCAGAAACAGCGGAATACAGGTGAACGTGCGGGCCATAGCAGCCGGCACAAGGGCGATGACATCAAGGTCGATCAGATCCCGTTTGAGCCGAATAAAAGGTATGTCCAGCTGGTTGGAAAGCGCCCAGTCCACATCCTCCTGGGAAACAATTCCCATGTTGATCAGAGCTTCTCCCAAACGGCAGCCGGTTCGCGCCTGTTCTTCAAGAGCTGCTTGAACATCAGTCTCGGTGATGATCCGCGATGCAGCGAGAATGGATCCCAGAGTGCCTTTTTTTGTGAACTCCACCATGATTCGTCTCCCCTGATGAACCCTTCATACCATGAAAACGGGTCAGGCAATATTCAAAACACGGACTCTCAACGATGTCAACCAGGACTCAGCCTTCCCGGTTACTCAGATTCTCGAAACGGGTGTGTTCGCCGAAGAAAGCCAGATTGACGGTGCCGATGGCTCCGTTACGCTGTTTGCCGATGATGATCTCTGAGTTGCGCTCGTGGTTCTGGGTGCAGGATCCGTCACGCTTGCGGCACTGTTCGCAGTACACCGCCTCACGGTAGACAAACATGATCACATCGGCATCCTGTTCGATTGCTCCCGATTCGCGCAGGTCGCTCATCATGGGGCGTTTGTCGGCCCGTTTTTCCAGCTCGCGGTTGAGCTGTGACAGGGCAATTACGGGCACACCCAGTTCCTTGGCCAGAGCCTTCAGCGAGCGGGAAATCTCTGAAATCTCCTGCTGGCGTGATTCGGGGTTAGCGCCGCCCCGCATCAGCTGCAGGTAGTCGATGATGATCAGGCCGATATCATGTTCACTCTTCAGGCGACGCGCCTTTGAGCGTAACTCCAGAACGGAGATGGCCGGAGTATCGTCGATGAATATTTTTGAATCGTGCAGGATTCCGGCCGCCCTGGTGAGACGGGGCCAGTCCGAATCAAGGAAGTGTCCGGTACGCATCCTGCCGAAATCAACCTTGGCAATGGACGCCAGAAAACGCATCACCAGCTGTTCCTTGCCCATCTCCAGCGAGAAGATCACCGAAGGCACTTTTTTCTTGTTGTGAGGGTCGGCGCTGGCGTATTCGGCAATATTCAGGGCCAGGGTTGTCTTACCCATGGAGGGACGGGCAGCCACGATAATCAGATCGCCCGGCTGAAAACCGGCAGTCATGTGATCCAGATCCACATAACCGGTGGGAGTGCCGGTGACATGCTCCTTGCGGTCATGCAGATCCTTTAGGATGGTGAAGGCTTCCTTGAGAACCGCCTGGACCGGTACATACTGGGGACGCAATTTGTTTTCGGAAATTTCGTAGATGTTTTTCTGGGCCATATCCAGCAACTCGTTGATATCCGCCTGTTCATCGTAACCGCGGGTTACGATCTCGGTGGCCACGCTGATCAACTTGCGGTTGATGGATTTTTCCTTCACGATTTTGCAGTAATAGGAGATATTGGCTGCCGTGGGAACGTAATCCACCAGAGTCAGCAGGTAGGATGCACCTCCCACCTCTTCCAGCTCGCCCGCTTTTTTGAGCATGTCGGACAGGGTGATCAGATCGCACGGTTCGCGCTGGTCAGAGAGGCGCATCATGGCCTGAAAGATCTTGCGGTGACTTTCCCGATAAAAATCTTCTGCTGCCAGGATCTCCAGCACCCGGTTGATGGCGTCGTTGTCGATCAGTATACCCCCCAGCACGGACATTTCAGCCTCTAGGCTCTGGGGGGGGAGTTTACGAAGATCAGGGGTGGTCATGGGTATGCACTATCTCCTGAATTCCATAATAACGCTCTTGACCGCCTCAACCACATCACCGGCATCATCCATGGTCATCTTAGGGAAGAGCGGCAGTGACAGAATCCGCTCCGAAGCGTAGCTGGCAATGGGCAGAGCATTGTCCGGAACCGGCTTGTTTTTGCGATACCAGGCGTGGTGATGAATGGCCTTGTAGTGCAGCCCGCTGCCGATATTGTGTTTCTTCAGTTCCTCCATAAACCGGTCACGATCGATGGTAAGCTGTTCGATCCGGACCAGCGGGGTATACAGGTGCCAGGCATGGCGCTGCCGGTAGGGTGCATAGGTGGGCAGGGCCAGTTCATCGAGGTCGACCAGTTCCCGGTTGTAAAACTCGGCGATATCCCTGCGCCTGTCGATGAAGTTGTCCAGTTTCGGCAGCTGGTGAATGCCGATGGCAGCCTGGATATCCATCATATTGTACTTGAAGCCGGGCAGCATGATGTCGTAATTGGGGCTGCCGCTGGCGGCAAATCGTTTCCAGGCTTCGCGATTCATACCATGAAACTTGAGCAGGGAGACTTCCTCAGCCAACGCTTCATCGGCCGTGCAGACCATACCACCCTCTCCCGTGGTGATGTTCTTGTTGGGGTGGAAGGAGAAGATCGAAATGGACTTCAGTGAGCCGATCCGTTTTCCCTTGTATTCTGTCCCGGCGGCATGGGCGGCATCCTCGATGATTTTCACGCCGAATTCGGCAGCCAGGCTAAAGAGCGGGTCCATGTCGCAGGACTGTCCGGCAAAATGCACCGGTATGATGGCCTTGGTTCGCGGGGTGATCTTGTCGCGGACCTTGCTGACGTCGATATTGAGGGTGCCCGGCTCGATATCCGCCAGCACCGGTGTGGCACCGCAGAGCACGATCATGCTGACGGTGGAGGCAAAGGTCATGGGCGTGGTGATGATCTCGTCCCCCTCCCCGATCCCCAGCGCCAGCAGGGTCAGGTGCAAGCCAGCCGTGGCGGAACTGAGCGGAATTGCAAAGGGCGCTCCCACATAGGCCCTGAAGGCCTCCTCAAAGCGTTTAACCTTGGGTCCCGTGGTGATCCAGCCGGATTTGAGAGAGTCAACAACCTCATTAATCTCGGCATCTTCTATGGTTGGGGTGGAAAAGGGCAGGAACGTTGTGCGCATGAAAAAGTTTTCTCCTTAATAGATCCAGACGACATGTTCCGTTTTAGACAACAGAACCAAACGGAAAAAGTCCTTGGTGATTTGTGTGCATTCTGACTGAATACACTGTTTTTCAACGGTTACTGATCAAAAGGCGCTGCCCCGACTCCATCACGATACGGGGTTTGGGGTGAAGGGCCACGTGCAGGTAGTTGAAATCTTTCTTTCCGAGGATAATCAGGAGCGGTACCTTTCCCCGCCACAGTCCCAATAACGCTGCCGGATCGGGAAACCAGGCCGACTGATCCCCCTGTTTGCTCCCAAATTCCAGCTCATCGCGCATACCGGCCACCAGTACCCGTTGTCCGGTATACCAGGAGACCGCCTGCATGGGGCCGATCGTAACGATGCGCGTCTGAGGACCAGCAAACGAAGCGGCCTTCAGGGCAAGGTCCCGAGGCGACTCTGCCTGGGCGATTGTATCCATGATCAGGCGCGGAACGAGGATTTCTATCAAAAAGGAGCAGGCCAGAAGCACCATCAACACCCGCCCCGGCTTCCGTGCGGCACATGCCAGGGCAACCACCCCCTGAATGAGTAACAAAGCACCCATAATAATGCACGTGGCAATAGAGACACGCGGGGCATGGTTGATGAACTGATTCAACGAACCGGCCTGGCTGGGCAAGAAATCCGCAAGACGAGCAGTAGCCGGGGGCACCCAGGCGTATCCAAGCGCCGCAATGCCGAGCATGACCAGAGCAGCTCCCAGCACGCGCGTCGCAGACAGCAGGCCCCGCCCGCGCCGTTCCAGTTCCCCCTTGATGCGATGGGCTACCAGAATGGCAAGAGGTGGAAAAATCGGTAGAACATAGGGGGTCAACATGGAGTCTGACTTTGAAAAGAACAGAAAAATCACCACAATCCAGATCAGAAGGTAGAGTCCGCTCCTGCCCGCTTCACGCCCCTGTTCCCGCCAGGCTTTTGCCAACGCCGCGGGAATAAAAAAGGACCAGGGCAGCATGGTGACGGCAAGCACCGGCACAAAAAACCAGAATGGTTTGCTGCGGCCATGCACCGTGCTGGTGAAACGCTCGAAGTGCTCGTGAATAAAAAAGAAACGGGCGAATCCGGGGTTTTTCACCGACACCATCACAAACCAGGGAGCAGCCACCACCAGAAACAGCAGCAAACCGGTTCCGAAGCGCATCCGGGCCAGCAACTCCCAGCGTCTGGTTAGCAGAAGGAAAAAAAAGAGGATTCCGGCAGGAAAGACAATGCCGATCAAACCCTTGGTCAATACAGCCAGGGCGCAGAACAGGTAGAAAAGGTACCAGGGAACGCTGCTGTCGCGCGGCCTCTCATAACGCTGGCTGGCCACCAGAAACGTTCCCAGCGCCGCCGTCAACCAGAATGTCAGCATCATGTCGGTCAGGATGATGCGCGACTGGAGTACGAATCCGGCCGACGTGGCCAGGATTGCAGCGGAGAGCAGCGCTGTGCGGCGGTCATAGAGGCGCCGGGCGATCAGGTAGGTAGCCAGCACGGTCAAAAGGCCGCACAACGCCGAGGGGAAACGGGCAGCAAATTCATTCAGGCCGAAAATCTTGATTGAAGCCGCATTGGCCCAGTACAACAGCGGCGGCTTCTCGAAATAGGGTACATAATTGAGGGTGGGTGTGATCAGATCGCCCCGCTCCAGCATTTCGCGGGCAATCTCGGCATAACGCCCCTCATCCGGGTCCATCAATGGCAGCATTCCCAGATACTGGAAAAAAGGGATCGACAGAACGATCACCAGAATCAGCAGTTCATGAAGCCAGCCATCCGCACTGCCATGGGCATATACCTTGTAATCTTTCATGACGCGGAGGATTTTTCACGACGGAGCAGATCAAAACAATCTACGGCAAAGGGAGGCCGGATTTCCAAGCGCTGGTTTGGGTTAACCGCATCGACCTTCTGTGTGCCACCCTGCGGATCAAGCAAGTGCAGTTCATCCATATGCAGAACAGCGGAACGCATATCAGGTCCGATACATTCCAGCTCGTCCCCCCTGCTGATACGGTTACGGACCCCAACAACAGCCGAACCGTCATCACGCACCTCCTCCACCAAGCCAACAAACTCATGACTGCGGATATAGGCAGAGTGATACTCCTGCCCAACGTTGCGGGGCGTGCCAAAGAGAAATCCGGTGGTATAACCACGATGGCTCAGCTTGGACAATTCCTCCATCCATTCCGGACGGCAGCGATACCCCTCCGGGTCCGCCCAATACTCATCCAGTGCCTGACGATAGACACGCAACACCGAAGCCACATAGTTGATCCCCTTCATGCGCCCCTCGATCTTGAGCGAGGCAACGCCACTGGATACGATCTCCGGCAACTGTTCCAACAGGCAGAGATCTCGGGAATTGAAGATAAAGGTACCGCTGTCATCCTCCAGCACCGGAAAATATTCTCCGGGACGCTGTTCCTCCACCAGGTGATAATTCCAGCGACAGGGGTGGGCACACTCACCCTGGTTGGCGTCACGGCCGGCCATGGCGCTGGAAAGCAGACAGCGACCGGAGTAGGAAATACACAGGGCACCATGGACAAAAACCTCCACCTCCATAGTGGTGCGGCTCACGGTTTCACCGATCGCCTCAAGGGTCATCTCCCGGGCCAGATTGACCCGTGAAATCCCCTGGCGTTGCCAAAAACGCGCGCTGCGCCAATTGATGGTGTTGACCTGGGTGGAAAGATGCAGTTGACGCCGGGGAGAAATTTCCCGCACCAGTTCGATGACGCCGGGATCGGCAACGATATAGGCGTCAAAGGGAAGCTCCGCAACCTCGGCCAGATACTGTCCCAACTGCCCCAGGGCATCGTTGTGTGGGTAGCTGTTGACCGTCAGGTAGGCCTTGACTCCCCGGGCATGGCAGTACTCGAGAGCCACCGCCATTTCAGCCGCGCTGAAGTTGTCCGCCAGGTTGCGCAAGCCAAAGGCTCTGCCTCCCAGATAGACGGCATCGGCGCCGTAATGAATGGCGATATGCAGTTTTTCCATATTTCCGGCAGGTGCCAGCAGTTCAGGTTTGTGCATGGGAGGTTCTCGGCCGGCATTGGTGGCGATCATAGGGGATTGAATGGTATCATATCGCCAACACCATTTAAACTGAAAAGGAAGCTTTCACTTGACAAACCCGGTGATACCGCTTTAATGGTAAAAACACACCCTCTATATGGAGAATTTATGGCATCCGGCATTAAAAAAACCGTCTGTTTTTTAACCTGCCTGGCCCTGACCGGCTGTGCCTCCCAGGACCTGATGGTCAAACGCCAGTCTGAGGCCGAGGCCAAGATCGAACATCTGATCCAGGCCGACAAAAAGAGCACCCAGCGAATGAACGAGCTGTCTGGACAGATTCAGACGCTGGATGAGCAGACACGGAGTTACGACAGCCAGATCAAGCAATTGCAGGCTTCCATCCGTGAATTACGTACATCGCAGAGCGAGTTGGCGGTTCGTGCCTTGCAACCCCCTACCCCAAAGATTGAAGTCGTCAACCAGGATGTTGCCCCCAAAAACAGGGAAAGCGGCCCACCTGCCGAGTATGTCAAAGCATTTGGTCTTTACAGTTCCAACAATTTCAGCGCAGCCATCGAGGCATTTCAGGCGTTCCTTGCCCATGCACCCAAGAGCGATTATGCCGCCAACGCCGTCTACTGGACCGGTGAATGCCACTACAGCCTGAACGATCTTTCGAAATCACTGGCGAGTTTTCAAAAAGTAGTGGATCTCTATCCCGGCAGCACAAAAGTCCCCGACGCGCTCCTGAAGTTGGGTTACACCCAGGCTGCCATGAAGGAACGGGACAAATCCGTAAAAACCTTTGAGGAACTGATCAGGCGTTATCCCAGCAGTCCTGCAGCAGCCAAGGCGCGGGAGCGTCTGACCGCGAATTGACTTCTATTCCGTGTTCATTTCCCACCCTTTTAATCTAACGTGAGGTGACTACCATGAAAATCAGAAAAGTCATACCGTTTCTGCTGGCGTTCATCATTCTTCTGCCCTGCCTGACAATGGCGGCTGACCAGGAGGAGCCGGTCATCTACACCATAAAGCGGGGAGATACCCTCTGGGGGTTATCCGAGCGTTTCATCAAGGACCCCAACTACTGGCCGAACATGTGGTCAAAAAACGACGTGATTACCAACCCGCATGTGATCTACCCAGGTCAGAAGGTCAGGGTGTTTTCCGATCATCTTGAATTCGAGCCCAAAGCTGGCACAGGCAAGCAGGCCGCCGTCACCGCACCGGCCGCAGCCAAAGCGGCTGACATGCTCCAGGATGTCGCAGAGGAGCGGGTCTTCACCATTCGGGGCAGCGAGGGCTATCTGCTGGAAAAAGACAGCAGACCTGCCGGATATGTCATCGGTACCCACAATGACCGGATCGTAACCGGTATGGACGACATCGTCTACACCGATATCGGCGCGAACAATGGAGCACGGGGGGGTGAAAAGTTCTCCATCTTCCATGATGAGGGTACGGTCAGTCATCCGGTGACCAACGAGAACATGGGAAAGAAAATCATTCCGCTCGGATCGTTGCAGCTGACCGATGTGGAGCAGAAAGCATCACGGGCTATCATCACCAAAAACTACAAGGAAATCTCGCCCGGTTCATACCTGATGCCCTACCGCAACGGCCGCTCCCATGAGGTTACGCTGAAAATGACGTCCCGCGACCTGAAGGGCTATATCATCGAGAGCTACAGCGGAACCCAATGTATTGCCGCCGGCGATATCGTCTACATTGATCTTGGCAGCAACCAGGGAGCTGTGCCGGGTAACATGCTGTATATAGTACGTGATGTTACATTGGACAAGAGCATTACACAGGGCCGGGTCGAGCGGTTACCCCAGGAACTATTGGGAGCGCTGGTGATTCTGGAGACCGGTAAAAAAACAGCCACGGCGCTGGTGGTCAAGAGTATCGACGCCATCTACAGAGGCGACAAACTCATCAGCCAGACAAAGTAATTGATTGTTCAATCCGACCGGCCCGCAGGGCCGGTCTTTTTTTTCCGATCGGTTTCTGACAGACGCGACAAGGCATCTATCCGTCCTTGTTTCGACGAGAAGTGATGACGGGAAACATGTTTCTCTTCAATAATGACAGGGAAGAATTTTTCTGGATCGGCCTCAAGGCGGTTACCGGAATCGGTAACGTCGCATTTCGGCGACTTCTGGAGCGTTTTGAAACACCCCGGACCGCGCTTACGGCAACGCAGACTGAACTGGGCCTGGTCAAGGGCATGACCACAACGATCATCGCTGCGATCAAGTCCGGAGGCTGGCAGAAATTCGCCGAAGAGGAATGCCGGCGTCTCGAAACGAGCGGGGCGCGCCTGGTAACCTTTACCTCCAGTGACTATCCCAAGTCGCTGTTTCAGATCAACGACCCGCCACCGTTTCTGTACGTAAAAGGAGAACTGCGGCCAGGTGAGCAGGCCGTTGCCATCGTCGGTTCACGGCGAGCCACCAGCTACGGACTGCTGACAACCACCCGCCTTTCGGAAGCCCTGTCGCGACACGGCATTGCCGTTGTTTCCGGTATGGCCAGGGGAGTGGATACGGCCGCCCATAAGGGGGCCCTGGCAGCGGGCGGAAGGACAATAGGAGTATTGGGATGTGGAATCGACAAAATATACCCGCCCGAAAATCGCTCGCTTTTTAGTGACATGGTTGAGCGGGGATGCCTGGTGTCTGAATTTCCCCTGGCAACCCTCCCCCTGGCGGAAAACTTCCCCCGCCGTAATCGTATTATCAGCGGGCTGTCCCAGGGGGTGCTGGTGGTGGAAGCAGCAGAGAAAAGTGGGTCCCTGATAACCGCACAGTATGCTCTGGAGCATGGCCGGGAGGTCTTTGCCGTTCCCGGCAATATCACCTTTGCCACCAGTCGCGGCACCAACCATCTGATCAAGCAGGGCGCCAAACTGGTGGATTGCGTTGAAGACATTCTGGAGGAGTTGCCCGGGTATCATGCGCACCCCGAATGTAATTCAAAGCCTGCGCAACACACCTTTGCACTGTCGCCACGGGAAGCAGCCATCTACGAATTGCTGGCCCATGCGCCGCTGCATATCGACGAAATCATCGCCCAAACTGAATTGACAGCTGCGGAGGTTTCCTCTATGTTACTTCACCTTGAACTCAAGGGGGCGATAACGCCACTGCCGGGAACACATTACGCCGTAGCCTGAAACAACCGGCTGTTCATCCCGAATGTTTTTTTGTTCCACATTCTTTCAGATTCAGCGATTTTGAAATCCATCACAAAGGGATACAACAGACACCATGCCGCAAAACCTCGTCATCGTCGAGTCGCCCGCTAAGGCGAAAACCATAGAAAAATTCCTGGGACCGGATTACAAGGTGTTGGCTTCCTTCGGCCATGTGCGGGCGCTCCCCAGCAAGCAGGGCTCGGTGGATATCGAGCACGATTTTGCACCCAAGTACCATGTCCTCCCCGAGAGCAAAAAACATATCGACGCCATCAAGGCGGCGCTCAAAGGCGCAAGCAACCTGCTGCTGGCAACTGACCCCGACCGTGAAGGGGAGGCCATCTCCTGGCATCTGCTGGCGGCCCTGGGACTGGACAAGAAAAACCCGGGCAAATCCATCCAGCGGGTTGTTTTTCATGAAATAACTAAGGATGCCATACTCCACGCGGTACAGAATCCACGTGACATTGCAACCGACCTGGTGGATGCCCAACAGGCGCGCTCGGTGCTGGACTACCTGGTCGGCTTCACGCTCTCCCCCTTCCTCTGGAAAAAAATCCGTTACGGTCTCTCGGCCGGACGCGTGCAGTCGGTGGCGTTGCGTCTGGTCTGCGAGCGGGAAAAGGAGATTCTGGCCTTCACGGAACAGGAGTACTGGACCATTGCCGCACGCCTGGGTCTGGCGCCAGGGTCGGAATTCAAAGCCGGCCTGGTGGAGGTGGGAACAAAGAAACTGGGCAAGTTCGATATTCCCGATGAAACCGTGGCCTCAGGCCTGAAAACGGCTCTCCAGTCGGGCACCTATCGGGTGGCTAAGATTACCAAGACGGAGCGCAAACGCAATCCATCACCCCCCTTCACCACCTCGACCCTGCAGCAGGAGGCTTCCCGCAAGCTCGGCTTTTCGGCTAAAAAAACCATGTCCACCGCCCAGAAACTGTACGAGGGGATCGACATCGGTGCGGAGGGCACGGTTGGCCTGATAACCTATATGCGAACCGACAGCGTCACCCTCTCAAACCAGGCGCTGACCGAGGCCCACGATGTCATCGGCGCTATCTATGGAAAAGAGTATGCCCTGGCAAAACCGCGCATCTTCCGCACCAAGACCAAGAATGCCCAGGAAGCTCACGAGGCGGTCCGTCCTACCTCCATTGCCAAGACACCGACCGAACTCAAGAAATACCTGACTCCTGACCTGTTCAAACTCTATGAACTGATCTGGAAGCGTACCGTGGCCAGCCAGATGGCCGAAGCCCTGCTGGACCAAACCTCGGTGGACATCAATGCCGACCTGGCTTCCCCCGTCCCGGACGGCCCTTTTGCCACGGCACAGCGCTGCGGACTGCGGGCAGCGGGCACGGTGATCCGTTTTCCCGGTTTCATGAAACTGTACATTGAGGGGCTGGATGACCAGGATGAGGAAAAGGAAGGGCTGCTGCCCCCCATGGCCGAAGGGGCGCCCCTGAAATTGAACGAGCTGCTCCCCGAGCAACACTTTACGCAACCGCCGCCGCGATACACCGAGGCCACCCTGGTCAAGACGCTTGAGGAATACGGCATCGGCCGTCCCTCAACCTATGCCTCGATCATGAACACCCTGGTGGAGCGCAAGTATACCCGTCTGGACAAGAAACGTTTCTTTCCCGAAGATGTGGGCATGGTGGTAAATGACCTGCTGGTAGCACATTTTTCACGCTATGTGGACTACAACTTTACCGCCGGACTGGAAGAGGAGCTGGATCAGGTTTCACGCGGCGAGAAACAGTGGAAACCGCTGCTGAAGGAATTCTGGGAACCATTTATCACCCTGCTGAAGCAAAAGGAGGGTGAAGTCAACAAGGATGACCTGACCACCGAAGCCCTGGAGGAAGTCTGTCCGGAGTGCGGCAAACCATTGGCCATCAAACTGGGCAAGCGGGGCAAATTCATCGCCTGCACCGGTTTCAAGGAAGGCTGCAAGTATACCCGCAACCTTGAGACCGATGCCAGCGAGGTGGTCGAACCGGTGTTGTCTGAGGAAAAGTGCGACAAGTGCGGTCAGCTCATGCTGATCAAGGATGGCCGTTACGGAAAATATTTGGCATGTTCCGGATACCCGGCCTGCAAGAATATTCAACCTCTGGTAAAACCGCGCAGCACCGGCGTGATCTGCCCCGAATGCAAGGAAGGGGAGCTGACCGAGAAGAAATCGCGCTTCGGCAAACTGTTCTACTCCTGCAATCGTTACCCCCAGTGCAAGTTCGCCCTCTGGGACCCACCAGTGGAGCAACCCTGTCCGAAATGCAATTTCCCGCTCCTGGTGAAAAAAGTCTACAAGCGCAAAGGTGAATTTCTCAAGTGCCCCAAGGAAGGCTGTGATTACACCAGCGAGTAATGGGGGTGAAGCAGGCGCGCCGTAAAGGCGCGATTGCTGACAGGCGCCACTTCTTGACCCCGTGGGAAACCAACGGGGTCATTTTATTGGAAGGGGACCATCTGACCGCCATCATAACACTGGCAGACATTCCAAAATATAGCGTATGGTTTGAATACAGCATGCATAATGAAAAGTGGTGATCACATTGACTGACAAACTCGAAAACAAAAAAGACATAACCATCATCGGCGCTGGCCTGGCAGGCTGTGAAGCGGCCTGGCAGGCGGCGCAACGCGGTGTGGCCGTGACCCTGCACGAGATGAAACCGGAGAAATACTCTCCCGCCCACCATCTGCCCGGCCTGGCCGAACTGGTCTGCTCCAACTCCCTGCGGGGAGACTCGCTGGAAAATGCCGTCGGGTTGCTCAAGGAGGAGCTGAGACGGTGCGGTTCCCTGATCATGGAGGCGGCCGAAGCTACCCGTGTCCCGGCGGGTGGGGCGCTGGCAGTTGACCGGCAGCTCTTTTCCGATTACGTGACAGCGAAAATTTCGGGCCATCCCCTGATCCGGCTCGAACAGGGCGAAATCGCAACGATCCCCGGTGAGGGTACCGTTATCATCGCCTCCGGTCCGCTTACCAGCGACGCGCTGGCCGACTCACTGTCCAGCCTGACCGGCGACCGGCTCTACTTCTACGATGCCATTGCCCCGATTGTTGCGGCGGATTCGCTTGACATGAACAGGGTGTTCGCTGCATCGCGCTACGGCAAGGGGGACGGCGACGACTACCTCAACTGCCCGCTGAATGAGGAAGAGTACCTGCTCTTTGTGGAGGAATTGCAAAAGGGCGAGAAGGTTGCGGCGCGGGATTTCGAAAAGGTGGTCCATTTTGAAGGGTGCATGCCGGTGGAGGAGCTGGCTGGGCGAGGCGTGGAAACGCTGCGTTTTGGTCCGATGAAACCGGTTGGGCTGGTTGATCCCCGCACAGGCTTTGAGCCGCACGCCGTGATCCAGTTGCGCGCGGAGAACCGCGAAAAAACCATGTACAACCTGGTTGGTTTCCAGACCAAGCTGACCTGGCCGGAACAGCGCCGCATCTTCAAGATGATACCGGGTCTGGAACGGGCCGAATTCGTCCGTCTCGGCTCCATGCACCGTAACACCTTTATCAATTCACCAGCCCTGCTGCGTACCACCCAGCAACTGAAGAGCGATCCGCGCCTTCTTTTTGCCGGACAGATCACCGGAGTGGAGGGGTATGTGGAGTCTGCCGGGAGCGGCTTTCTGGCCGGTATCACTGCCGTCAGACTGATGCAGGGAAAGGCGGATCCGGCTGTGCCACCCCCCGAAACCGCCCTTGGTGCGCTTATGGCGCATATAACCAACGCGGATGTGCGCCATTTCCAGCCCATGAACGTGAATTACGGTCTCTTCCCGGAACTGGGGGGACGTGTCAAGAAGAAGGAAAAACGGGGAATGCTGGCCGAACGGGCACTCCTGGCGCTGGATGGGTGGCTGAAAACCATCGAGCAATGAAAAGGAATTGAAAGACATGTCCGAACAGGCCATGGCCCCCCTCAAACGGGTTGAAGATCAACTTAAAAAGTGTGTCAAATGCGGCGCTTGTCGCGCCAACTGCCCAGCCTTCAGCGCCTTTGGGCGCGAACCGGCGGTGGCCCGCGGCAAAGTAACTCTGGCTCAGCACATCCTCTGTAATGATATCGGGCTGGATGACCAGACCTATCTGGCCATGTCCAAATGCCTGCTGTGCGGTAGCTGTGTTGACAAATGCCCCAATGACGTTCCCATTGATGAAATCGTCATCGCCGCCCGTGAAGCGTTGGCCCGCAAAAGGGGGCTGACCACCTTTCACTCAGCTATCGCCCAGGTGATCAAAAACCGTTCTCTGCTAAAGATGGGTACCCGCATGGCACGACTGCTCGGCCCACTCTTTTTTAAAAAAGTTCCTGCCACCTCCGGTCTGCGCCTCCGTTTTCCCGTACCATTTATCGGCAACAGACGTCACCTGCCGCATATTGCCAGGAAACCCTTTATGGAGCGCCATCCTGAGGTTATTCCGGGTGAGACGGGCAAACCCAGGATCATTTTTTTTGTTGGGTGCATGATAAACTTTGTCTACCCGGAGGTGGGTGAGGCGGCCCTGGCGCTTTTCCGTCATCTGGGCTGCACCCTGATCATTCCCAAGGGTCAGCAATGCTGCGGTCTGCCCGGCATGTCTGGCGGCGACCTGGACACGGTGCGCGAGCTGGCTGAAAAGAATCTGGTTGAAATGGAACAGTTCGAGGCTGATTACGTCATGAGCGCCTGCGCCACATGCAGCGGCGCGCTGCATCGTCTCTATCCGCTGGCAATCGGCAAGCGCAACCCCGAACTGAAGGCGCGTCTGGAGGCGTTGGCCGCCAAAACGATCGACGCATCGCAACTGCTCCATAAACTGGGATTGAATCCTGCGGAAACCGGTGCTGGAAGTGATATCCGTATTACCTACCATGACCCCTGTCACCTTCGCACCCGCGGAGTAACCGGTCAACCCCGCCAACTGCTTCGCGCTGTCCCGGGACTGGAACTGGCAGAGATGGAATCAGCCGACCGCTGCTGCGGCCTTGGCGGAACCTTCAATGTCTATCACTACGACTCATCCATGGGCATCAACGAGGCCAAGAGCAGGGCAATTCTCACCACATCAGCACAGATGGTTGCCACCGGCTGCCCGGGCTGCATGATGCAGCTCTCCGACGGCCTCAAACGCCATGAATCTTCAATAAAGGTTGCCCATACCCTTGAACTTCTCGCAAGAAACCTGGGAAAGGTTCATTACTAAACACCGTTCTGCTTATTATCGCGAAAAACCATCGAAACACCACCCATCCGAAGACACCCTGAAGTCCACGATAAACCGCCGCTATATACGCTGCTATATTTCTTTTCAGTAATCCTATACAGGTATTTTTTTACTGGTAGTAAATTTTTATTGACTTACGTTTTACATACTGTATATAAATAAAGAAGTGCATACTGTATACAATCCATAAAATACAACTCAGTTTTAAAAATAAGGTGCTACCATGAACAGTCTCGATATAGGTTCAAAAATCAAAAAACTTCGCCAGTCAAAAAAACTGACCCTGCAGGCGGTTGCCAAGGAAATCGGCTTTTCTCCGGCGCTCATTTCACAAATTGAAAACAATAATGTCTCGCCTCCCATCGCCACCCTTTCCAGGATTGCCAAATTCTTTGACGTCAAGATTGGCTATTTCTTTACCGAGGACGAGGAAGAATGCGGGTTTGAAATTGTTCACGCCAACCAGCGCAAGTCGGTTTCAAAGGTATTTACACCACTTGGCGCCAGCACCGGCTACTCCTACGAATCGCTCTCCTATCGAAAGCAGAACAAGAAAATGGAGCCATTCTTCCTGACCGTAACCGATAAAGCCAACGAAGAAACCGCGTACAGTCACTCCGGCGAAAAATTTCTCTTCGTCACAAAAGGTGCCGTTGAATTGATCCTGGACGACAAGAGCATCCCACTCTCAGAAGGAGACAGTATCTACTTTGACTCCTCAATCAAACACCGTTTACGCCCCAAGAACGGCAAAGAAGTCAATCTGCTGACGATTATAACGCGCTGAGACAGCTTCCACTGTTCAGCCTTGAATCACCAAGTCCCCCCTTCGTCTTGAAGGAGGGACTTTTTTTATACCATATGAAGTGTATAATTAGTGGCAGCACGACAGTCAATTATCCAAAACAACCTGAAGGGTGGGGAATATGGCCAAAAAAACAATCTTACCATCCCTGGTAAACCCCTTTGCTCCGCCTGAAAAAGTAGAGTTCACCATCCCCGGGGAGATTTCCCGTGCAACCGGCGGTTATGAAGAGGCAATGAAGGAGGGCTATGACCTGATCCATCGCCCAATCAAATCGGTCTGCATCGATCAAATTGAAAAGCAGCACTTCAAAAAACGAATGACCGTCTGGGAGAGGCTGCGCGTTCTCAGCGATCTAGAACCATCCGTCCTCTACCAGAACTGGGGCAGAAACCTGGACGGCGCCTCGCTGGTAACCGCGATTCTCTCCATTCGGGGCCGGGACGTGGCGGTATACGGCCATGACTTCACCGTGCGCGCCGGTTCGATGGACGCTACCAACGGCAACAAGCTGGCCCGGCTGTTTAAGAT
>JACAAY010000109.1 GCA_013377095.1 Desulfuromonadales bacterium | reverse complement strand
GCAACAGATCATATCCGACCCGCACCCAGCCATCAGAGCGCAGGAAAGACCGGATTCCCTGTTTCTTCAGCAGCACATTCAATTCATCCGTACCCACCACGTCAAATGTTCCGTCCGTCAAAATCACGGCTATTTTCATCGGATCCGTACTCCCTATTGTCTCATGTCAAGGGCTAACCCCGTTTCCATGCTCCCCCAATCGCCCATCCCGTTCTCCACCATAAAAAACCCATACTCACCCCGTCCTCAAAACAACCCGCTTCAAAAACAAAAAAACCGCCCAACCAGCATAATTGCTGGTCCGACGGCTTTCAAACCGTTCTGTTTTTTTGGGATACCATCATAGCCCTCCAGAAGGCCAACACACCCAGCAGGCCGGGAGACATCTTGCTACACGGACGCCGGCGAACAAAATCAAGCCATCATGTCACACATTATCAGCAAGCAAGTCAATGATTTTAATAATGTTTTTACACTCATCCCCATAGTATCGGCTCTGGGATCAGTTGCTGGTCATACTCCAAGTATCCCGCCACTCAGACATTCAAGCAGCTACTTCACCACCAGACGATCCAGCGTCACCCCGCCACCGGCAATATTCAACACGCCATCCAGGATGGTAAAATCGCTGATACTGCCAAAACCGCTCAGATAGCCGCCCTGCAGGGTAACGCCGATCTCCCGGCTCAGATCCAGATTTTCCACAAATGTCATTGCCCGTGACTTGATAATGCTGCCTTCCTGGGCATGGCTGTAGGCGTTGGCAAGGGTGCCGTAGGGGGTATCGATGATACGGACGTCGTCGTTGATGCTGAATTCTGCCGTAACCGTCCTTGTGGAACTCATCACCGGCGCACAGGACCCGCTGCCGGTGCAGCTGCCGCCCCAGCCGCTGAAATGGGAACCGGCTTCAGGGGTTGCGGTCAGGGTCACGGTCGTGTCGCTCGAATAGGATTCACTGCAGTCTGTTCCGCAGTCGATCCCTTCCGGATCACTGCTGAGTGTACCAACACCGGACCCGACTTTGGAGACAGTCAACGGATACGTTTCATTCCAACCGGCCAGTCTGGCCCAGAGCCACCAGACCGCCCTCCCCTTCTGGATGCAGTTCAGCTTCTGGCTGTGGGCGCAATCGCCACAATGCGTGGTTGCCAGGTGGGTCAGGTCGCTGGACGGGTTGGCGGCGATCCAGTTGACAGCCCAGTTTTTATCAAGGCTGCCATTGTTATCACTGTCGTAATCGCAATTATCATTTGCCATTTTGCTGAGATATTCCACATTCCCCGGGTCGTAGCTTTCGATGTCGTTAAAATCGAACAGGATCTTGTTGTTCAGGCGCACATACTCCCGAATCTGGTTATTACGCAAGTTAAGATTCCCGGTTGAGCCGCTTCCATCCAGATGGCCGGTCATGTAGACGAATTTTATTCCGGGATATTCAGCCTCCAGCTGTGTCATGGGCGCCAGATAGTTACTGATCATCTGCTGCGAGGTCAGTCCGGAAGCTTGACCGCACCAGGACCAGATCACCACGTTGATCAAAGGCTGGGCCGCGCCCCGTCCGGTTGCAGGCAGCGGACTGCCGAGATAGGCGCGCGTGTTGTTGACCCAGTCGGGATAGTAGCCCACATCCCCACCCATGGCGTAATCCCGCAGATCCAGCGCGCCGCCGCTCCCTCCTGATGAGAATGAATACAGTGAATTGTGCGCCATCAGGGCGCTCATACCCGTCACAAGCTGGCTGCCATGGGAGGTATGGCCGTAGGCAATATGCAGTGTGGATTTGGCAAGGTTTACGGCCGAATCGGGAATGGCAGCGGTACGGGTGTGGTCCGCTACTATTTCGGCAGATACCGATGCGGTACCGATCACACAAAGCACCACTGTAAGTACAAAAAACGTCACTACTTTTCTCAAACTGATCAGGTAGGTCATGGTCTTCTCCTTGTTTTCACAATAAAAACTGAATTGCATCCGACCAAAATCAATACCTCTCTCTGTCCGTTTCGATGGCGGGGAATTGACGCCGCATAAAATCGATAAAAACCTGCGGCGACGAGGGGGTGACAACGACCGTGCGTTGCGCCAGAACGAGAACAGTGGCCCGGGTGAAGTCCGTGGCAAAAAGCCGGTAGTTCCCGAGCGCCTTATTGCGATAGAGACCGCTGAACGAGTAGAGTCCCCCGTTGCCGAAGATCCGGATGGAACCTTTGCAGACCACGGGATCTGACCAAACCCTGCTCAATCCCTCCAAAGAAACGTGAGTGGACCAGAAGAGGCGTTCGACATGGAGAACGTTCCCTTCCACTGCGTACCCGGTGACCATATACAGCAGGCTGAAAATCAGGATGGCGGGAAAAATCAACCCAATACCCAGCCCCAGAACATGGGGGAATCCTGTTATGAGAGTAATTTTTCCGTAGACCGCGCTCCCGGCAATCATCAGGATAATCGTGGCGAAAGCTGATACCAGTTTGAGAGTTCTGCTCCAGGGAGCAACCGGGAAGTGCTGGCGTGCTGGCATACAAAAAACCTCAGTTCGATAATTGCAATCAGTATCCGTATCTTTACATGTCGAGTCCGTATTATTTCAAACGGGCAGCAATCATCCCGGACAAACAACATGAAACGAGCCACTACTTTCGTTATGCCCCACCAGCCCTCATTACTCGCCGTACCCGCTCAAGGGTATCCGGATGGCTGGAGAGGTAATTGCGTTCAGGATGGCTGTTTCCGCCCGTCTCGCCACGGCGAACGTCGAGCTGGGCCTGCAGGCGTCCCAGGATCTCGGCATAGACTCGTGGCGAGACGCCGGCCGACTTCATCCAGGCGATGGCGGCGTCATCAGCCTCCCGCTCGAAATCGCGGGAGAACGAGGCATCCACCAGCACCGTGGGCAGGGTGGCGGCCAGGGAGGTGATCGACACCAGGTCGCCGGTCAGGGTGGCCACGATCAGGCCGGCGGCCGAGCTCTGCAGCACATGCCGCAGTATGTGGCGTCCGCGCACGTGTCCCAGTTCATGGGCCATGATGGCGGCAAGCTCAATATCCTGAGTGGAGAGTTTGACCAGGTCGTCGGTAATGATCACGATCCCGGAGGGAAGTGCAAAGGCATTGGCCCCGATTGCCGGGCTGGAACGGAATTCCAGGCGATAAGCCGCGGCATCCCTAGCCGGACCGGCCACGCGCTGAAAGAGGGCGGTCAATTGGGCGCGACGCTCCTTGCTGAGGTTGGAGGGTTTCATCAGGATCCGGTCCAGGGTTGCCAGCGACTCGCGCCCGAGGGCCTGTTCGCTGGCAACCGGCAACGCGAAGGCTGCCCGTTTGGCCAGGGATGGCACGCCATAGCGCAGGAACAACAGCACAACCAGAACGGTCAAAAGCACGGCTCCCAGCGCCAGCGGCAGGCTCTTCTCCCAGCGCTGCAGCAGACGTACGCCGCGTGTAGCGCCGCAAGCCAGTTCCAGCTCCGCCAGCAATTCGGCGTCCTCCAGCTCGCAAACGCCACCGTCCGGCAGCCGGAGCGTACGGCGAACCGAGCCCACCCCCGGAGGAATCTTCAGAGACGGGGCCGGATAGGTCTGATCCACTCCCTCGCCGCGGATATGTACCCGCCCTTCGTCGAGGGTGAGCACAACCTCCCGGCGGGTGGAGACCTTGCCGTCAAAATATGCAACCGGAATCGATTTCATACGGTACATTCACTCCTCATCTCTGTTCACACCTGTCACATGGCTATGTCGATCGGCATGTTGAAGATGTCGCCAATCTCTTCGCCAGCCGCACCCACTCCCGGTCCGCTGCCTGCCATGGCAACCACGTCATCCAGGCCACCTGCGGCATCCAGTTCCAGTTTTTCAAAACGGTAACGGGTCAGGCGAACCGTGGCCCAGGGAATCAGCAGGCCGAGACTGCACATGATTGCCAGGCCGTTGGTCACGAACAGCAGGGCCATGTCCCGCGTACGCAGGGTGCTGCGAAAGCGGTTATCCCCCAAGTGAGTAGCGTTCCAGCACAGGTTGGCCATGGCGGTTTGGGCATAGACCACCATGATTAAATAAACCAGCGGAAATAGCATGGCCGGAATCAACGCCAAACCGCGCAGCGCCTTGAGTCCGCCGCCCGCCGCGGACGCGAAGACATGATTGCCACCCGACAGGCCGATGAAGAGGCCGATCAGGCCGAAAACAGCGATGAAAGCAAGGGCGATTTTGATAGTCAGAATATAGAAATCCTTGGCCGTTGCGCTGAACGAGAACGGGACGGAACCGTAGCTGCTGTTCTCCACCATGAACTTTTTCTGGCGATAGATCATGTAGGGGGCCAGCAATCCCAGGCTGAGCATGGTCAGGATCGGCAGCCCGGCGAAAACAACATAGGCCTGTTGGTAGTCGGGACGAAAGCAGAAGCGGATATTGCGGTGGGAAGAGTTGAAGGAATTGAAGATCCGGGAACGGACCACCAGCCAGGGAAAGGCGATGAAGACGATCACGCCGATCACCATACTCAGGATCGGGCTGACACGCGTGCCGATGCTGTACAGGATAAACGCGCCGGCAGCGATCAGCCACCCCCTGAAGAGTGCCATGGGATCAGCCAGATATTCAAACGGCTCGCCATGCAGGGTCGTGCTGCCGAAAAAGAAGCGGCGCTTGCGCACCTTGGCCCAGGCGGAATAGATGCCGATGGTAATAATTTTGAGCAGTGTGTTGACGATCCAGATACCGAAATAGTCACGAGCACTGCCGTTGAACGAAAAGCCGAGCGTGCGGGGAATATCTCGGCGAGGCGGCAAAGGAGGCATTTGAGGGGCGCTGATCGGTGGAGATGGCGGCCCACTCCCCGCCCCCGTTGCGGCTGGCGGCGGAGAATCAGGTAGATCTATCCCGAACAGGGGTTCGGGCAGATCCTGCCCCTTCAGGGTGTCGCTGGTCAGAGGGAAAGACTGTTTGCAGCGGGGACAATTTGCCTGATGAGCACTGTCCGGTATGGCGCTTTTCGGAACAACCTTGGAATAGGCGCAGTGGGGACAGACGATGGTCATCTGGTCTGACATATGAAGCCTCCGTGACACAGCATAAATTGCGCGCATAATACGTTTTTTATGAAAGCAATTCAATAGAGATTACGTCTGGTTCCCTTTATTAACCAAGCAGACTTTTCTCGAAATTTGGAGGCGATTGTTCGTTGACAGGGAGTCCACGGACAACTACAGTAAAACTCCGCTTTGGATGCTTTTCGTACGACAGTTCACGAGGACAAACGCTGGCGGGTTAAAAATCGACAGATGAACCTGAAAGGGATGGGGATGGCTTCACAGAATAGAGCAGCAGATTCCGCGCACCGGTATCATTCAGGAGGCGATGCCTCTGGGGAAAAACTGGACAATGGCGAGGATCTTGACCTGGCCATTGTCGGCGGCGGTTTCAGCGGACTGTGCACCGCCTATCACCTGCTTTCCCACGCAGGGGTGAAATCATCCTTTCGCTGCGCCATCATTGAACCGTGCGGCAGGCTTGGGGCGGGGGTTGCCTATCAGACCGATTCCCCCCGCCACCTGCTGAATGTCCGCGCCAAGGGTATGAGCATAACTGAAAATGATCCCGGCTCTTTTGTGCGCTGGCTCTCAAAGGCGGCGCCGGAATTTTCTCCCTATGATTTCGTGCCCCGTGGGCTGTATCGCCGCTATATCAATGACTGTTTGTCCCACGCCATCGAGCAGAGGCAACCGGGTACGCTGAGCTTGCTGTGCGATGAAGTCATTGCAGTGGAACCGAAGTCTGGCTCCCAATGGTACCTTTTGAAGATGAAATCGGGCCGGACCATTCGCGCCAAAGCTGTTGTGCTGGCCCTGGGCAATCTGCCGCCCAGAAACTCGCTGGATAACGGACTGCTGCACTCGCCCTGGAGTCCCTGTGCCACATACCACAACCTGCGGACAATGGCTATCGTCGGCGCGGGTCTCACGGCACTGGATGTTATTCTGGAAGCCGAGGCACGCGGATTTTCCGGACGCTACCTGGTCATTTCCCCCCATGGCCAGTTCCCCAAACCGCACTGTGAACCGCATCTTCCGGTCCCCGCGGAACTGCACGAGTGGGCTGCTGAGCTTGCTTCAGACAATCCGAAACTTTCGTCGCTGTTGCGTGCATTTCAGCTCAAACGGAAATCGGGGATACACTGGGAACAGCTGGTGGATTCATTCCGCAAGCATTCTCCCGCCATCTGGAACGGTTTCAGCCTGCGGGACAAACGTCTCTTTCTGTGTCGCTTACGAACCCTGTGGAATATCCACCTGCACCGTTCCTGCCAGAAAAGTATGCAGGTGGTGTCCAGGCTGAAAGCGGACGGCAGACTGGAACAGATTGCGGCACGGGTGACCGGTGTGGAAAAATTGGATGGATGCGTGGAAACCGCTGTTCGACTGAAGTTACAGTCCGGTTCGCTCTCAACGCTTGACGCCGATTTGGCGATCAACGGAACCGGACTCTTTTCCAATATCCTGCGTACCGACTCTCCGCTGATAGACCAATTGATCAGCTCCCGGCTTGCACAACCTGATGAATTCAAACTGGGGCTGAAAGTTAATAAAGGGGGACAGGTGCTGTCGGCAAATGGCGTTATGCAGTCGAATCTGTTCACCATCGGCACCTTGCGGCGCGGTTCGGAACTGGAATCCACTGCCGTACCGGAAATCAGGAAACAGGTGCGGGCCATGGTTGAAGAGATAGTCGGAAGGATAGCGCCAGCGCCTAAATGAATGAATTCATGACCTCGCTCAGGTCGCGCTCCAGCTGTTCCGGATCCATGGCCGCATACTGATCGACAATGTTTTTGAGCAGGAGAAACGTTCCCTTATCGGAAAGGTCGTCCAGTCTGCGGTAGATCCCTTTCCGTCTGCCAACCCTGAAAACCAGCCGTTCTTCAGCTGACAGCGCGAAGAAACGGGCTACGATCTGTAAAAGCCTGTCCCTATCCTCGGGAAAACGCCCCTCCACCTCTTCCAGAAGATTCAGAACATGGTCGCTGACCAGGGTTGAGCTGATGCCATCCAGTTCCGCGATCATCCGGCCGATTTCCGCAACCGTCGCCTCGTCTCCCAGCGGTTCGAACAGGCCACGCTCCACCATGGCGTGCAGGTCGGAACCCGGAACCACGTGCAGCGACCGCAGCCGGATATGGTCGGGGTTGATGCGGTTGATGACCGCCGCCGTCTCCCGGGCATGTTCCCCTGTCCAGCGTTTTCCACCCAGTCCCGGCATGACATAGACGCACAGGGAAATGCCGGCCTCCCTGATGTTGCGCCCACCCCTGACCTGTTCCTCCGCGGTTACACCTTTTTTCATGAACGCAAGCACCTCATCGCTGCCACTCTCCAGACCGATGTGGATACGGCTCAACCCCGCATCGCGCAGGCTCTTCAGCTCTTCCGGAGTTTTGGACGCCGCGGTTCTGGAACGGCAGTAGGAGGTAATCCGGCGCACCTCGGGGAATGTCTCCCGGATGCAGGAAAGCAGCTCCACCAGCTGGCTGCTTTTCATCGCCATGGCATCGGCGTCCTGCAGAAAAACCGATGCGCCCCCCTGGTACAGCCAGGCCGCGACGGAGCGGATGCTGTCAGGGGCGTACTCCCCTTCCGCACAGAGCGTATCCACCAGGGCCTGGGTAATGCGGCCGTCACTTCCCGGATGGTTGCGCAGGGTGTCGATCCGGTCAGCTATCCGGCGGGCTGTCAGAATATCCCCTTCAATCTCGTCCAGGCTGCGCAGTTCGAATCTGCTGCCGCGATAGGTGTGGCAGTAAGCGCACCTGTTCCAGGGGCAGTTCCTCACCACCCTGATCAGCAGGCTTTTTGCCTCGCTGGGTGGACGTATGGGACCTTTTTCCAACGACAAAATCATGCAATTATCCCTCGTCAAAACACCCGCTAATCCTGATCGTCGCTGTCCGACTCGTCACCCGCCACCGTCTTGTCCCGCTCCCGGTCAACCACCGCCTTAAGCTTTGCGCCATCGTTAATCAATCGAGTTACCGGTTTGTCAGGACTGAGGCGTAGCAGCGGGGGAAAACGTTCATACATAACCAGTTCATCGGCCAGGATGCCGTTGAAGCGATAATTGACCATCAGCTTCACCCCCGAACAGAGCAGAGCCACCATAATGCTTGCCACCATAAAAGAGCGCTTGTGCCCCGGCTTGATATTCCTGAGGTGAAAAAAGACCATCACCGCAAACAGGGCAATGGCGCCATGGCTTCCATAGCGGGTGAACTGCTCCCATGACAGCCCATAGGCAACGGCGGAACTGAGCAGATTCCAGATCTCCAGTGCGGTATACCCGCACCCGAGAATGAAAAGGTGACGACCCAGTCGAACGTTTCCACCAAAGAGACGGTTGGTGAAAGCCCACATCCCGCACCAGACCATGCCAAGACACACAGCAGCAACGATGGCCATCAAAAAGGGAGCAGCCTCAAACTTTTCGGTGGTATCGAACCAACTTCCCAGGCCGGCTACACACACAATCAGGGACAGACCGGCCAAGGCCGGAGGCCATCCCTCCCAGTTATGCAAGGTGGTATCCCTGATCTCGTCCGCAACCTGAAAATCCGAGCAGCGGACCCGTAAACTGACATGGCCAAGCTTGAAAACCGTGCTGCCATCGATGGGCAGCTCCGTGTGGCGCCGACGTTTGTGGAGTATCCCGTTGCGGCTGTCCGCATTCCGAATAACCATTCCTCCGTCATCGCCCCGCTCCACGACCGCATGGTGCGCCGAGATGTGCGGATCATCCAGGATCACCTCGTTGTCATAGGCACGCCCGATGCGTATCGGCAATGAATCCACCCGCTGCCTGTGCCGCACATCCCTGTTGCCGGAAAGAATTTCACAGAAGAACGGCGCGTTCATGGTTTTTTCACCCGGCCGATGGATTCGAGAAATAACCGGGAGACCCGCAATCCGTTTTCATAGGATACGCCCTTGATATCCAGACGGCTCTGCAGATTGACCAGGTTTTCATCGCTGGTGTTGGTCACCAGGGCGAAGTCGTACAGTCCCGCAAACTTGCGGTAGGCACGCACACACAACACCGCCCGCATGGGCAGCTTGCCGTTTGTCACAAACTGCTCAGTACAGACCGGCCCGGTCAGACGCCGGTCCTTGTGGCTGCCGAACTGTTCCCGTTTGAACGATTTGGCCACCAGGTTGGAAAAGCGCAGGGCGTCAAGCCTGGTGCCGCGGGTATATTCATGACGTATGGCCATGTGACCGGTCTGCATTTCACCGGACACAAACAGGGACGATTCCATGGAACACTTTATCTGCTCCACCGTGTAGGGTTTGTCCGGCTTGTCCGAGGTCTGCCCCCAGCAGCGCATCTGATCCGATTCCCTCACCGGAACCTGATATTTCCCCAGACTCTTACTGGTCAGTGGAGCAGCCAGCAGATGATCCACCATGAGAGTCTGATGCGCCAGCAACTGCTGGGCGACCGTTTCGTTAAAGCTTTTGGGCTGTTTTCGCACCACAGCAGCCTTCTTCAACAGTTCCCGTGCATGGCGGATGGGGACCAGAAAACTCACCAGTTCCCCATCCAGACGTTTGGAGACATTTACCCCGGCCACGCGCCCGTCGGCCGTAATATTCGGGCCACCACTCATGCCGGCGTTGATCGGTCCGGTAAACATCAGCTGATCATAAAAACCACGATGGATGACGCCATTATAGGCGCCCTCGGAGATGGCAAATCCCAGGTCAAGCGGGTTGCCCAGCGAGTAGAGATACTGTCCCTGCCTGAGTTCGGGAAGCTGTTCAGGAATCCTGAAGAAACCGGTGCCTGCGCGGTCAATGCGCACCACGGCCAGGTCGTGCAGAACATCCACTGCCAGAAGTTCCATCAGACCGCGCCTGCCACTGGTATCCACATACTCACCCACATAGGTTTCCGGTTCCAGCGCCAATTGGGACACGACGTGATAGTTGGTCACCACCAGGTTGCCCGTATCGATCAGAAAACCGGAACCGACCGATGACTGGGCCCGCCCGTTCCTGAGCAGGATCCGCAATTGCAGAAGATCATTGCGTCCGGAGCCATACAGTTTTTGTGCATTTGTCGACGGTACGGGCAATTTTGCTTGATCGGCGCCGTTCGTTGCAGCCAATGAAGCACTGTTCACGCCTGACAACAAAACGAGCACCATCAGTGCAGAAATATATCTCTCCATCATGGTCCCCACATTATTATCAGCATATGGCACTACCTGACTGGTCCTCAATCAAAACACTCATAGTTTGACAAACTCGACCCTTCTATTGTTCGCCCTGCCTTCGGGGGTCTTGTTGCTGTCGATCGGCTTGGAATCGCCATAACCCTCAACGCTCAATCGTGATGGATCAATTCCCTTCCACACCAGCCACTCCTTGACTGCCGCAGCTCTTCTTTCGGAGAGCGGCTGGTTGATTCCCCTGTTCCCCTGGCTGTCGGTGTGCCCCTCGATGGAAAATCTGAGATCAGGATCATCATTCAACAGGCTAAGGATCTTCCTCAGGGTCGGCAGCGATTCCGGCTTGAGACTGTCCCTGCCGGTATCAAACTGGATACCGTGGGTGATGATCCTGCCATCGGTTTCAAGTGCCGTTCTGATGTCCTTGCCCCCTTCCGCCAACCTGAAATTGGTGATCATCAGTTTGTCGGTCGGTTTGGTGGCAACATTCGCCATGGTCAGACCGACCAGCCTGATTGGGCGTTTGAAAGCGTCGGGATCGTTAATCACCCGCACATTGTCGATGTAGGCCTTGACAAAGCTGCCATTGACGCTCACCGAAATGTGGTGAACTTTTTCGTCCTGCAGATTCAGACTGGTTCCGGTGTTGAGTGAAGAGCTCTCGAGTCCCGACAGCCGCAGTTTTCCAGATTGCTTTCCGATGACCCCCGGCCAGACTTTGTCATTATTCAACAACAGCAGAAAGTAGGTATTGGGGAATTTTGTATTCGAGGCAAAGGCGTGGCTGAGGCAGGCATCAAACTCGATAGTGAACTTCTCCGGCAGATCGCCCTTCTGATTAAGGCGAAGGTACTGGGTGGATTCAAACTGGCGCTGGCCTTTGGTGGCCGGATTTGTTCGCATGAAGTGCCTGCCCTGATATTCGACAACCTCGATGGAGACGTTGTTGCTCCCCTTGGGTCCGCTCAGGTGCCACTTGCGCGGAAACTCGCCAACATCGGTATCTGCAAAGTCATCGAAAAAGATCGTCTTGTCGCCGGGAATGAAATCGAATTTGGAAAAAACCGTCTCGGCCTCTTCGATGGACAGGCTGCTGACGGATACGGTTCCCTCAGATTCCTGCCTGCTTGACCGCGATGACGATGACTTGTTCTGCGAGCTGCTTTTGTCATCAGTCGGTATTCCCTTCACACCTTCTTTGACACCCCTTTTGGTGGCGTCATAGGCGCTGTTGCCGGCATCATTAACCGCCCGGTTGCCAAGACTCTTGCCGGCGTTCTCCAGTGTGTTTTCCAGCCAGCCCCCCAGACAGGTGCTGCTGAAGGCCAACAATAAAAACAATCCGAAACATACTCTTGCTTTCATAACTCCTCCTCTTTGCCAGGGGTGGGCGCCTCACGAGACGCAGGATCAGATGAACACATGCAGGGGACAGATTATACATCCCTGCCCTCAGCTGGTTCTATCACGATTGTAGACTTACTACCACACTTCTTGCCATGAAATTTGGAGAGAGATTTTTACGTGGAAATGGGGAGTCCCAGGGAAAGAACGATACCCCCAACGTGCAGTGAGAATTCAAGAAGACTCATTGAGGAGGATACAGCAGGAAATTCTAAAAACAAATTGCAACAGGGCTACTTCAGGAAAATTCAGTGATAGACTGCAACGGCATCCCAGAAATCACTCTTGTCGGTGCGAACCCCACATTGGCTGCCGTCGGGTTGTGGGTTGATCTCCAGATAACAGTCACCGGAGACCTGATAGTGGGGCCAGAGCGCAAGACCCGCGCCGTTTGGATCGCCCGTGCGAGCGAAGTTGACCCAGTACTTCAAGGTAATATCCTCCACGGTCTGGTCCCCGGCGGTGAACAACGGGCCGGCGGCAAAGGGTGAGTTTTCCCAGGTATTAAATACGTAGAAGAGTTCGATGCCGTGATAGGAACCGTACGCAGCCATGCCGCCCGCCTGATGGTGGGTAAAAAAGTAACGCCAGACAGGACTCGATGACCGGGGCGCAACAGCCCGGGCGACTCGGCGCACGGGTGCCGTAAACTGGGAATCAGTGAGGATTTGGACGTAGCTTTTCCTCGCCTCCTCTGCGGTGTTTCCCGAGGGATACAGAAGGTGAGCCTGATCCTGAAGGGCTGGAGGAACCGTCAGAGCAATGAAGCTGGTGACCATTGCAGGGGAAACCGTAGCCGGAGCTGACAGGCTCAGCTCGTCGGCATTGGAACCGATCATCAACGGGACCTGATTGAAGGTTCCGGAAGAGAAGGCAGCCAGGGGCATCAACGGAAAAATCCGGTCGTCACGTACCGGTTGCCAGTTTAGCTGCACCAGGCCCCCATCCAGGGGATTGTCGTTGGTGGCGACAAGCGTCTCCCAGTCCAGGGCGCGCAGATCTGCAATTTTACCGCTATCCGTGGCTGCGCTGCTGAAGGCGTTTACCCAGGCAATCCCCTTGGCTTTACCGTCTTCGTACGAATCGATAACCGGTACCGCGCTCTGGATGCAGGCCCGCTGGAACAGGCCTGATGCCAGTGGAGAAACGAGCAGGTTCCCCACATCCAGGCCGCCCGCGCTTTCCCCAAAGATAAGGACGCGTTCGGGATCGCCCCCGAATCTGCCGATATTCCGTTTGATCCACTGGAGAGCCATAATCTGGTCCAGAACAGCGTAATTACCCGAAGTCCTGTCCGGACTTTCGGTTTCCAGGCCCGGATGTACGAGGAAACCAAGCGGCCCGAGACGGTACTGCAGAGTAACAACTACCGCATCACCGCGTGTCGAGAGGTTTCGTCCGTCGTACAGTCTGGTTCCGGCCTTCACCTCGCTGGCTGAGCCCTGCTGATTGCCCCCGCCATGGATAAAGACCAGCACCGGTAACGTGGGGGTTGCGACACGAGGTGTCCAGACATTGAGATAGAGGCAGTCTTCATCTCCGAATATCTGATACGTATCCTGCCCCTGTTCAAAACGCTTCTGGGGACAGGCGGACCTGTAGGTCCGGGTATCCAGAACGCTGTCCCAGGACAGGGGTTCGCGGCTGGGGGCCCAGCGCAGGGAACCGACCGGCGGCATGGCATAGGGAATACCCAAAAATTCAAATCCACCACTGAAAGTAGTACCCTGAATCAAACCGGAGTGTGTGTTGAGCATGCCCGCGGCAAGAACCGTCAGCGTCGCCGGATTGCTGGCAAGTGAATCCACGCTGTTGCTGACGATCACGTCGTAGCTGCCCGCATCCGCGCTTGTGGCATCCGTGAAGGTATAGGTTGGAGAGTTGGCGGCGATGATGGGCACTCCGTTTTTTCGCCACAGGTAGCTCAGGGGTGCCGATCCTGTCGCAACCACGCTGAAAGCGCCCCCCTGGCTGGCGGCAACCGTCTGGTTTTCAGGATGGGTCGTGATGCGGGGAGGCACGGGCGTCAACGACAGAGTGGACGGAATCGCTGCCAGTTCAAGCATCGCGGTTCCGCCCAGCACCAGGGTGTTGATGGTAGTCCCGGAATTGAGCGAGATACTGCCCGCACCCGTGCTGTCTATGATGACATCGTCTCCCGGTCCGGGAACTGTGCCGGTTGACCAATTGGCGGCCGTCTCCCAGAGGCCTCCGGCATCATTGCTCCAGGCAACGGTTTCGGCACTGGCGATTGAGCCGATCAGCAGCATCTGGAAACCGATCAGTATCATTACGCCCCGCACTAATCTCATCTGAGCGCTCCTGTCACAACCACCCCTCAAGCAAATTGTTCCCTGTCATCTTCGTGCTGGGTGCCGGACTGGCACTCCCCCTATACAACGCATCACTCTCCGATCGGTTGACAACAAAGTTACTGTTGTCGAGACATATCCTTTCTGTGCCTGAACCTTTTTGGGATTGGAAGGCCCACCTTTTTCCTGAAAAATCATAGCCCCCGCTTGACTCGACACAGCTCAATCGAACAGGCTTGCAACCCGATAGACCAGAAGGCCCGCATACTCCCTCAGAGCACTGGACGAATGCAAGAGGGCATTCGCGCTCGGGAGACAGTCAGCCCAGAGCAAAGGAAGTGCCTTGCCCGTCACAAACTGGGCTGGAAGAGGAGTTACCATCACCCCCTCTTTTTTGAACGCTTGAATTGAACGGCGCATATGATAGGCGGATGTCACCAAAACAGGCCGCCGGAAACCGCGCTGTCTGACGATCTCACTGCAGTAGAGCGCGTTCTCACGCGTATCGCGGCTTTTCGCCTCAAGTATCATCTGCTCCTCCGCGACACCGAGGTCAACGAGAAACCGCCGGATCACCGGAGCCTCGGGAGCTCTTCCGGCATACACACTCCCGCCGGAGATGATGATCGGAACATGGAGCCGGCGGTAAAGACGCGCGGCAGTCACCAGCCGGGGACACATGTCTTCGCTGGGAGAACCGCTGCCGGTCAGATCCGGCACCCCTTCATAGATACCGCCTCCCAACAGAATAACCACATCCCCCTGGACTGGGGTTGGTATTGACAGACCGGATTCGAGACTTCCGATCAGCGCCCTGGATACCGGGACTATGGAAACCACCCAGATCAACAGCGCCACGGCGATATTGAATGAGGCGTAACGCCGCAGATTGCGCCGCCACAGCACCACGCCACTGAACAGGAGCAGCATGACAAACAACCCGGGTGGGATGATGAGGGGGGTGAGCAATTTTTTCAGTATAAACATGGGATACCTGCCATGATCATGGACAATGGAAAGCCGGTTAAAAACAGGGGGACCAGGCGCTGTGATCGTTATATGGTTTCATTTGGTTTTAACGCGCCGACTTTCCTTGCAAGTTCTTCAATTTCACAATTTCGAACAGTAACCGCTTTTGTTAGTGGGTCTATGATGTACCAATCACCAAAATCCTCCTTTTCTTGATGACCACTTGACTCCAGCAGCAGTTTGTTCTCCATCGCCAGAATTCTATTTATTCTTTGTATGACCGCCCACAAACTCACCGGAATCTTTGCTGTATTATCCACATTCACCTCCCCTAACATTTATTATTACCTCAACTTTCGCAGTTGGTGTAAAAGTGTAACTAGCTGTAATTATAAATAGAATA
>JACAAY010000108.1 GCA_013377095.1 Desulfuromonadales bacterium | reverse complement strand
ATCATGGACTGGTCGGAGGAGCAGATGGTGCCGTTGTCAAAAGTCTTGGAGGCGATAACGTTGTTTATGGCAACGCTGAGCTTGGCTGACTTGGAAATGAAGACCGGGGTGTTGCCGGGGCCGACGCCGATTGCGGGGTGGCCGGAGCTGTAAGCCGATTTAACCATGGCGCCGCCGCCGGTGGCCAGAACCAGTTTTACGCCGGGATGCTTGAACAGGGCGTTGGTTGCTTCGATGGAAGGCTCATCGATCCACTGGATGATGTCGGCAGGTGCGCCGGCGCTGATGGCTGCGTCGAGCATCAACTGTGCGGCGTGGACGCTGCACTTCTGTGCGCGGGGATGGGCTGCGAAGATGATGGAGTTACGGGCTTTGAGGGCGATCAGCGACTTGAACATGACGGTGGAAGTCGGGTTGGTGGTCGGTGTGGCGGCGGCGATAACACCAAAAGGTTCGGCGATGTACTTCACGCCTTCTTCTTCCCTGATAATGCCAACAGACTTCTGATCTTTTTGCCATTCAGCAACAACGTGGGCGCCAAGGTGGTTCTTGATGGCTTTGTGGTCAGCACGGCCGATACCGGTTTCAGCAACTGCTTCCTCGCCAAGGATTACTTCGTTGGCGACACTGACTGCGTCCATGGCGGCACAGATTTTGTCAACCTGCTCCTGGGTGAAAGTCTTGAAAATATCGGCTGCTTTCGTTGACTTTGCTACCAACTCATCAATCACTTTAACTACGTCTGCCATTACATACCTCCCATAAGATAGATGATACTGCATCTGGTTAACCGTCAATAATGAACGCATTAAAGCCGGGTCACTTTGTGTTTCGGATTCTAGCAAAATTGAACCGCTTGTCAAACACTTTCTTACAAACGAAAATATGATTAAACGTCTGCTTGAAAAATAAAGACATTGTTAGATATTTGAGCGTTTAACTAGCTGAAAATGCAATAGATATGGTTTGTGCTGGCTCGAGTTTGAATATTGACGTCGTTATGTAATGTTTGATCTGAATCAGATTGCTCGGAAAAATATGCCGTCGTTACGTTGTATAATCAAGAGAATTACGCTGTGATTTTCGTCCGTATAGGCTAACTAAACTGCTATTGAGATGTCACGTTATATAATGTTTCAAGCATAGTTTCCCCTGTTTAAGGCAGGTTGGATAAATGTGATACATGCTGAAAAAAGGGATGAAAATGTGTCGGGAGTGAAAAGCGTATACAAAAATACACTGTTATTTGTATGACATTATCACACTTATCATCAATTCGTAAGCGCACGATATAAAAAGATGTTTCCGTACGGGGAATGGTTGTAATTTTGCGTAATAACGGGTTGTTACGACTTCCTGATTGCAAAGTGCTTTGGGGTGTCTTGCGTCAATGGTTGGGAGTGTAAAAGGTTCGTAGCGAGTTCTAATAAGCGCCTGGTCATGAAGCGTGTCGGTTGGATCTGTTTGAGGATTTGGCTGTGGGTGATTTGCTAATTGTGTTGCGTTAAGCCAAGAATTATAGTACAAAGTCTGTTCTTTTAAAGCGGCTTAGGCCGACTCTCCTTGTTCCGGGTAAGACCGGGGCTGGAAAACCGTGAGGAGGAAGTACAACATGAGGAAGTATGAAACGATTTACATCCTCCAGCCGGACCTGAGCGAAGACGAGATAAAAGTCATCGCCGATAAGGTCCAGGACGTGATCTCATCCTACAAGGGTGATTTTCTTCGTCTGGAAGACTGGGGAATCAGGAAGCTGGCGTATTCCATCAACAAATGCACCAGGGGACGCTATCTGTACCTGCGGTATGATGGTGGGCGGGAGCTGATCGCAGAGCTTGAGCGTCGTCTCAGGCTGGACGAGAAGGTGCTTCGTTATCAGAGTGTCAACATAACTGATCAACCGGAAAAACCGGTTGCTGAGAAAAAGACGCTTGTGGCTGAGCCCGAGGTTGTTGAGGGCGATCAACCGCTTGAAGGTGCTGAGGCAGTTGCCGGCGCCGCTGATACGGTAACCGAATAATTTCCCGGAGGAATTAATATCATGGCCAATGAAAGACCCACTTCGCAACAGAGACCGACAGGCGGGCCCGGTGGTCCACGTAAAAAACGCCCCTTTCAGCGTCGGAAAGTGTGCCGCTTCTGCGCAGAAAAAAACCTGTCCATCGATTACAAAGAACCACGTACCCTGCGCTATTTTATCACTGAGCGCGGCAAAATCGTACCCCGTCGTATTTCCGGCAACTGTTCTGCACACCAGCGGGAGATAACCGAGGCAATCAAGCGCGCTCGGAACCTGGCCTTGCTGCCGATAGCATCGAATCACGCGCTTCCATGAATTTCGCAGCATGAGCAATAAACCATGGATGGGCAGTACCATGGCCCGGATTGTTTTTACCGGCATCGGAACGGTACTTTCATCCATTCTGTTTTCCGCCTATATTGTTATTCCGCCGGCAGGCCTTTTATTTGGTCTGCTGGCTCCGTTTCCAGCGATTCTTGCACGATTGCGGTATGGGCGGGGAACGGCGGTTATCGTTACGTTGGCAGCTACCACCCTGCTGTCGCTGGAGTTTGGTGTTCAGGCGGGTTTGTTGTATCTGGTACAGAGCGGAGTGATTGCACTCCTGCTGCCGGAACTTCTCTTGCGTGACTTGGGAGCGGCTCGAAGTATTGCCTGGACAACGACCGTTAATCTGCTTGTGTACGTTGTTGTAGCGTGTGCAATGTTGTTCATCAGTGGCCAAAGCCTGCAACAGCTTCATGGTTTGGCGGTGACGGAGATCAACACCAGTGTTACCCAGGCTTTGGCTCTCTATGAAAAGGCCGGGATCAAGGGTGATGATCTTGCTGCGCTGAAACAATCCATGACCACGGCAGCACATCTGCTTATCAGCTTGTACCCGGCTCTGGCGACGGTACTGCTGATTGTTATGGCTGGATGCAATTTGGCGCTTGTCAAGCGCTACTCTCAACAATTTTGTTTCAACGTAAAGATTGGTGAGTTCAGAAGCTTCCGAAACCCGGACATGCTGGTCTGGCTTTTGATTGCCGCCGGGTTTGCCATGTTGACTGATGTGCCAATGGTCACCACGCCGGCCCTTAACGTGCTTGTGGTTCTCGTTTTGCTCTATTTTTTGCAGGGCATGGCGGTCATTTCCAGTATGTTTTTTCGATTCGGATCTGCCGTTGCGTTACGATTTATGCTGTACCTGCTGCTGATTGTTCAGCCCTATATGGCGGCATTGGTGGCGGCGATTGGAATATTTGACCTGTGGGGTGATTTTCGCACCCCCAGAAAACAGGAAAACCTGTAAATACAGGCTTGAAAGGAGAGAATTCATGAAAGTTATTCTCAAGGAAAACATCGATACCCTCGGCCACATCGGCGATATCGTCAAGGTTGCTCCCGGTTATGCCCGCAACTATCTGCTCCCAAAGGGGTTTGCAGTTGAAGCCACCGACAAGAATGCCAAAGCGCTCGAACACGTCAAACGTCAGATGGCTTACAAAAAAGACAAGGTGACCGAGGCAGCCAAGTTGCATCTGGCCAAGCTTGAATCCCTGACCGTTGCGATTGTTCATCAGGCTGGTGTTGAAGGCAAACTGTTCGGTTCCGTAACAAATATGGAAATAGCCGCGTTCTTGAAAGACAATGGTATCGATATTGACCGTAAAAAAATTGTTCTGGCTGAGCCAATTAAACAACTGGGTGAATACAGTATTCCCGTCAAGCTCCACCCGGAAGTGACGGCAACCCTCAAGGTGACTGTTACCGCCTCCTGATTCAGGACCCAAAGCTATTAATAGCCTGTATCTAGCAAGAGCCTGTCTGAAAATATGACAGGCTCTTTGCGTTTTATCCAGTACTTTTTACCTGGTACGTGGTGAGCGCTCTTGCAACGCGCATTGGAGGGAAAATCCATAATTCTGTCCGGTTAGCCAGTCACTTGGTTGACAATCACCAACACAAAGGTGAAAATGCGGTAACTGTTGTTCCTTGTGGGAGGATTGCGTGGATAACATTGTACTTGAAGTGTTGGTTATCTGTCTGATGGTTGTGCTGAACGGTTTTTTTGCCTGTTCCGAATTTGCTATAGTGTCGGTGCGTAAAAGTCGTGTCGCACGTCTGGTGGCAGAGGGCGATGAACGGGCGCGAATTATCGAGACGCTTCAGCAGGACCCCCACAGGTTGCTGGCATTGGTGCAGGTTGGAGTCACCGTAACCGGAGCCACCGCATCCACTATCGGAGGTATCATCGCGGTGGACTATCTGCGCCCCTGGCTGCAAAATCTGGGTTTTGACATTTTACGTCATGCTGCCGAACCGGTTGCCGTAACCAGTATGGTGGTTATCATCTCCTACATTTTGCTGATTCTTGGTGAACTGGTTCCCAAGACCATCGGTTTGCAGTATGCCGACAGCATTTCGCTCCGGATTGCACGGCCGATCGATGTCCTGTCGCGGGTAGGCGCCATTGCGGTCAGTTTTCTGACCATTTCCAGCAAGACGGTGATGAAGATTTTGCGTATCAGTGGCGATCGCGATGGCTTTATAACCCGTGAAGAAGTGCAGCACATCGTTGATGAAGGACACGAGAGCGGTGTTTTTAGCGAAAAGGAATCCGAATATATCCGGAATGTGTTTGAGTTTACCCATACCTGTGTCCGTGAGGTAATGGTGCCGCGCACCCGAATTGTAGGGCTGGAGATCTCCTCTTCGCGCGAAGATGTTATCCGTGTTGTGTTGGATAACATGTACTCGCGCTACCCGGTATATCGCGGCACCATTGAAGATATTGTCGGCGTGGTGCATGGCAAGGATCTGCTGGGGCGGATGGTGGCAGGTGAGCCATTCGATCTGCTTGCCATCATGAGACCACCGGTTTTTGTGCCAGAAAGCAAGAAAGTCAGTAGCCTGCTCCAGGAAATGCAGCGCAGTCAGAAACAGATGGCGTTGGTGGTTGACGAATACGGCGGTCTGAATGGGCTGGTGACTTCCGAGGATTTGATAGAGGAACTGCTGGGTGAAATACGCGACGAGCACGATACCTTTGAAACCGGTGGTGTTCAGAGGCTGGCCGACAACTCCCTGCTGGTGGATGGCTTTCTGTCAATATTTGATCTGGGGGAATACCTTGATGTCAAGCCGGATGGAGATGTTCCCTATGACACCGTGGCCGGCATGATCCTTGATGTCCTGGGACGGTTTCCTCTGCAGGGCGAGGCGGTTGAGTGGCATGGGTACCGTTTTATCTGTGAAGAGGTTACCCACACCGCCATCCTCAGGGCGCGGGTCGTTGCGATAGAGGAATAGTGGACAGATGCTAAAGTATTCCTACATCAAAGTGTCGGCTCTGTTACTCCTCTTTCTCGGGGCAGGGGTGATTGGACTGGCGCTCTTTCTGCCGCGTCTGATCGATGTCAACGCCTATCGCAATGACATAATCAGCTCTCTGCAGCAGACCCTCAACCGCAAGGTCAGCTTTGTCCACGGTGAGTTTTCCATGCACTACGGCCCCACCTTTGTCTTTGACAATGTGGTAGTCAAAGAGCCGGATGGAAAGGCTGATTTTCTGGTTGCCAAACGTATCAGTATACGTGTGGCCCTTTTTCCGCTCCTGGAGAAAAAGGTCGTTCTGCGGAATGTTGTTTTGGAAACGGCTGATATGCGTCTTGAGCGGAACAGCGGCGGTAAGTTGAATATCGATGATCTGCTTATTACCCGACCGGGAGCATATCAGCTGCAACTTGCAAAGATACAGATCAGAAATGGAGTGCTTCACTGGCGCGATCGGAATGTCCAGAAACAGGAATTTCTGGCGGATGCTCAGATCAGTAATCTGGTTCTTGATGGTATCAGGCGTGGTCACAAGGGATCGGTAAAGCTGGCCTGCGCATTGCCAGCTCTTTCCGGTTCTCCCGGCCAGATCACCCTTACCGGTTCAGTCAGGCTGCCGGCAGAGGGCAGGCCGTTCAGCGAGACCGAATTGAACATGAACGGAGATATCAAGCAGTTTGATCACGGGCGCTTTTGGCCCTATTATGGCAGATATATTCCCTTCGGGCCCACGGGAGGTCGCGTTGATCTTGCCACCAGCTTCAAAGGCACGGCACGGGACTTTAACGCCAAGGGCAAACTGCGGCTGTCCAATGTGTCCGTGAACTGGCCGACGGTCTTTCATCACCCTGTCAACCCTCATCTTGCCCAGCTTGAATACGAGCTCAAACGTACCGACAATACCATCGACATGTCTGCTCTCCAGGTCTCTGCAGATGGGCTCAAGGTCAAGGGCAGTTGTCTGCTCCAGGATATCTCCTCTTCCGATGTGCGAATAACCGCCAAGGCATCTTCCGAGCCATTCAGGCTCGAGAAGGTGCGCCAGTGGATCCCCTACGGCATCATTGCCGATGACGCCTCCCGGTATATTGAAGAGCATATCATCGGCGGTCTGTTCAGGCTCGAAACCGGTCAGCTGGATGGCAGGGTCAGCCAGATCACCCACATGGAAAAAGGGACCAATTACAACGTTCTGCGCATCAAGGGTTCTGTTGATAAGGGGATTGTAAGTTACGGTCCCAAGGTCCCGTCATTCACCAATATAAAGACAGGGCTGGACCTGTTCGGTAAGGATTTCATCCTCAGCAGGGCAACCGCCACCTTTGGAGATTCCCCCTTCAAGCTTGAGGGAAGGATCACTGACTATCCACTGTCAACTCCCTGTCAGTATCTTTTTCAGATGGAGATGAATCCCCGGTCGTCAGAAGTTGGCTGGTTGTCGAGATTGGCCGGCGCCCACAAGTTGGAGTATTCCGGAGGTTCACGACTCTCGCTGCGGGGGAGCGGTTTTACTTCTGCCTATAACCTTTCAGGGGACTGGGATCTGAAGCTGGCGAACTATACCTTTCCCGGCGTTGTACGCAAACCGGTCGGCACCCGCAACGCTCTGACGTTCAGCGCCACACTATCACCAAGCTCCACGAAGTTGAACAGCCTCTCCTACACCCTGCCGCCATTGAATCTCTCGGCCAGCGCCCTGCTCACCCATGGTGAGCAGCCCCACCTTGGATTTGAGCTGCAAACCAACCAGTTTCTGTTAAACGAAGCGCTTCCCATACTCTCCCTGTGGCAGTCCTATCGACCGCGGGGCAGAATGCAGGCTCACATCAAAGGCAGCGGCAATCCGGTAGATTTCGCAGCCATGGACTTTGGAGGTACGATTGCTCTGAATTCCTTTGCATTCCAACCCGGGGAAAAACTGCGCCCGGTCAGCAACATCAACGGCGCGCTTACCTTTAAGGGAAGTAGCCTGGAAACATCCAATATTACCGTGCATTACGGCAGTTCACTCGTCAGCGCCCGGGGCAGAGTTAGAAATTTCAAGAATCCGGAGGCCGAAATTACCCTGTCATCGCCTGAGTTTTTTCTGCGTGACGCGACGACCATGGCTTCCAGCCCGGAAGCCAGTATCCGCAGGATGTCCGCCTCCTTTGTCATACAGGATGGCGCCTATACTATCCACAATGTGTCCGGGACGCTTAAGTCGTCAAACTTCAACATCAGCGGAAGCTATGTGCCTGGCGCTTCACCCGCGGCAAATCTCTCCATCACCTCCCCCCAGCTTGATCTGAACGAGCTGTTTGTTCTGGCCAGGGCAGGCTCGCAGGGGAATGGCGGCTCCGGAATGGATCTCAAACTCAAGTTGGCCGCGGATTCGGGAAAATTGGGGAATGTCCTGTTCAACCACATGAACCTCACGCTGTTACGGGACAGCGGCGTGTTCTATATTCAGGGTCTTGATGCTGCGCTCTATGGCGGAAAGTTGGCAGCCAAAGGAAGAATCGCTCCGGAGAGTGGCAGCATCAACCGCTATGATCTGAATCTGAACCTGGAACGGGTCAATGCCGAACGTTTCTTTCAGGCGCTCGATGTTACCCGCGAGGTTACCGGTTCCCTGAATGTGCAGGGCAATATCACCGCCCGCGGATCCAACATGGTGGACATCAAAAAGAGTGCTCTGGGCAATATGCATCTGCGCCTGGAAAAGGGAAAGCTTCGGAAATTCAACGTACTCTCCAAACTGTTCTCCATTCTGAATTTTTCCCAGCTGTTGAAATTCCAGCTGCCAGACATGGTTCACGATGGCATGCCCTACAATGAGATCAAGGCAAGCGTGTCGTTTCGCGATGGTACCGTAGCGACCCAGGATATGTTCATCAATGGCGATGCCATCAACATCTCGGTAATCGGCAGCACGGACATCATCAAGGAAGAGCTCAATTTCACCATCGGAGTGCAGCCACTCCAGACCGTTGACAAGGTTGTCAACCGTATCCCGGTGCTGGGATGGTTGCTGACTGGAAAGGGTAAAACCGTTGTCACGGTATTCTTTGAGGCCAAGGGGAAATGGGCCGACCCTCACGTGAACGCGATCACGGTCAAATCCATGTCCAAAGGCGTCCTGAATGTTTTCAGAAGGGTGTTTGAACTGCCGGTACGTCTGTTCACCAACACGGGAGAAGTACTACTGGGTCAGTAGCTAAGCCAGATGAAATAATGATGTGGTTGTTGATCGAGGGCCATGAAAAATATTGACGCTGGTGGGTAATTGTCTTTATAACGAATGATCATTCATTCAGGGAGTGGTTCAACATGTCTAAACCTGATAAGCGCAGCGAGATCCTCTCCGCTGCATTGGACCTGATTGCCGAACACGGCTTTCATGGCGCTCCCATGTCAATGATCGCAGGCAGGGCCAAGGTTGCCGCGGGCACGATCTACTGTTACTTCGAGAGCAAAGATACTCTGATCATGGAGTTGTACCGCGAAATCGAAGGGAGAATCCTGGCGGTGATCGTGGAGGAGTGCGAGGACGAAAGGCCGCTCAGGGAGCGTTTTGTAAACCTGTTCACCAAGCTGCTGGGGTACTTTACGGAACACTCCCTCGAATTTCGATTTGTTGAGCAGTTCCACAACTCACCCTATGGTGCCGAGCATCGCAGGGACAAAATTCTGGGCAAACCCGGCGATCATGATGTGTTTAGACAGCTCTTTGAGCAGGGTGTCAGTCAGGGAATTATCAAGGATCTGCCGCTCGTGATTCTGTTTTCTCTGGCGTTTGGCCCATTACTGGCGGTTGTGCGGGACCATGTGCTCGGATTTATACAGCTGGAAAATGGTCTTATAGAGACTATCGCCGCATCCTGCTGGGACGCCATAAAGCGGCAGTAATCCATAAAGGAAAACCAGGCATGAAAAAGACAGGATCTCATACGCGATATAGTCAGCTACTCGCACTGGCCGCCATGTTCGGCGCGGTTGTGAGCGGATGCACCGTCGGTCCTGATTTTCGGACACCGGCTGAACCGGTTGCCGGCAGCTACACCGTTACGCCGTTACCACGGGATGCTACCGTTTCTGTTGGTGACGGGGCAGGGGGGCAACACCTGGTGACGGGACAGGAACTGTCTGCCCAATGGTGGCGTCTGTTCCATAACTCGGACCTGGATCGCTTGATCCGTCAGGCGGTGGCTGACAGCCCGACCCTGGCCGTTGCCGGGGCAACCCTACGACAGGCCCAGGAAAATCTGCGCGCCCAGAGCGGGCTAGTGTATTTCCCGGCTGTTGACGCATCCCTTTCGGGTTCGCGACAGAAAGTTTCCAGTGCTGCCAGCGGGCAGTCCGGTTCCAGCGGCTTTACCTATGGACTGTATAATGCGTCACTGGTGGTTTCCTACAATCTTGATCTGTTCGGCAGTGGACGGCGCGAATTGGAGGCGTTGCGATCACAGGTCGACTTCCAGCGTTTCCAGCTTGAAGCGGCCCATCTGACGTTGACCTCCAACATCGTCACCACAGTGGTGAAAGAAGCCTCGTTACGGGCGCAGCTGGAAGCTACCCGCGAGATTCTGACTGTTCAGGAAAAACTGCTGGGATTGGTGGAACGCCAATTCCAGCTTGGCGGAGCGGCGCGCTCCGAGGTGCTGACGCAGCAGACGCAACTGGCCCAGGTCAGGGTGACACTGCCGCAGTTGGAAAAGGAGTTGGCCCAGACCCGTAACCAACTGGCGGTGTATGCGGGCAAATTCCCCAGCGAGGCATCCCTGCCGGAATTCAGACTGGAGGGGCTGAGTCTGCCGCAGGAACTGCCGCTCACTCTGCCCTCGCTGCTGGCACGCCAGCGGCCGGATATTCGTGCTGCGGAAGAACTGCTGCATGCCGCCAACGCCCAGATCGGGGTTGCCACCGCCAATCTCTTTCCACAGATCACGCTCAGCGGTGATATCGGCGCTCAGGCCGCAACCCTTGGTAAGCTCTTTTCCAGCGGAACTCCCATCTGGAGCCTGGGCGCCGGTCTGTTGCAGCCGGTATTCCGTGGGGGTGAGCTGACCGCCAAACGCCGGGCCGCCATTGCAGCCCATGACCAGGCAGTAGCCCAGTACCGTGAGGTCGTTCTGCAATCTTTCCGGAATGTGGCTGACGTACTCCAGGCGCTGGATTCCGATGCCGCTGGGCTCAGGGCCCAAGCCGAAACCGAGCGGGCTGCCCGTGAGACACTTGAGCTGACGCAACGTCAGTTCGAAATCGGCTCAACAAACTATCTGCTGCTGCTCAGTGCCCAGCGTCAGCACCAGCAGGCGCGTATCGGCCTGATCCTGGCCCGGGCAGCCCGTCTGGCCGACAGCGCCGCGCTCTTCCAGGCTCTGGGCGGCGGCTGGTGGAACCGGGAATCGGAAACCGGCGCAGTGCAGAAGTAAGAAGTAAACCGTTCCTCCTATTACTAAAGCCGACTCTTATTAACGGAGATTTTGAAACATGAAGAAACGCATCCTGTTTGCCATACTCGGTCTGCTTGTTGTGGTTGCCATCCTAGGCGGTATAAAAGCCTTGCAGATCAGAGGAATGATTAACCAGGGCAAAAAGTTTGTCCCTCCGGCGGAGACCGTCACAACAGCCCTGGTTACGTCCGATTCGTGGGCATCCGATTTGACCGCTGTCGGAACTCTCAGTGCGGTACAGGGGGTGACCGTGTCGGCCGAGCTGCCCGGAAAGGTTGTCAAAATTACCTTTGAGTCTGGAACCACGGTGAAAAAGGGTGATTTGCTGGTTAGCCAGGACACCAGCTCGGAAGAGGCTCAGCTTCCCGGTCTGCTGGCCCAGGTGAAGCTGGCCCGTACAGAACTGGAACGCGCCGCCAGAATGGTCGCAGAAAAGATCATCTCCCCGGCCGATTATGACCGGGCCGTGGCCACCCATGATCAGGCCCTGGCCCAGGCTAATATTGTGCGCGCAACGATCAGCAAGAAGACCATCCGCGCCCCTTTCAGCGGGCGCATCGGTATCCGCCAGGTCAATCTTGGTCAGATTCTCCGGGAAGGGGACGCGATCGTTACCCTGCAGAACCTTAATCCGATCCATGTGGATTTTTCCCTTCCCCAGCAACAGCTGGCCCAGGTGCGCTCCGGCCAGGGAGTGCGGCTGACCTGTGACGCCCTGGCGGGTGAGAGGATGGAGGGGCGCATCAACGCCATTACTCCCCTGGTGGATGCCGACACCCGCAACGTCAAGGTCCAGGCCACCGTAACCAACCGGAGCGAGAAACTGCGGCCCGGCATGTTTGTGAATGTAGCGGTGGGACTGCCCGAGCGCAGGAACGTACAGGTTATCCCGGCAACGGCAGTGCTGTATGCGCCCTACAGTGATTCGGTCTTTGTGGTGGAGGACGCCAAGGATCCCAAGGGGGGCAAACTGTTGCGCCAGCAATTTGTACGCCTGGGCGAGAAACGGGGTGATTTTGTGGCTGTCACCAGTGGTCTTAAGGGGAGCGAGACGATCGTCAGTACGGGGGTTTTCAAACTGCGCAACGGCCAGGCGGCCGTGATCAACAACAAGCTGGCGCCCGCATTTTCATCGTCACCCACGCCGGAGAACAACTAAGCAATGAAAATCACCGACCTGTTCATCCGCCGACCCGTTCTGGCCCTGGTGGTCAACCTGATCATCATCATTGCCGGTCTGCAGGCCATCCGCTCCCTGAATGTGCGGCAATATCCACGCAGCGAGAACGCGGCGGTAACCGTTACCACCGTCTATGTGGGCGCCAGCGCCAACCTGGTGCGCGGTTTTGTGACCACACCGCTGGAGCGCGCCATTGCGGCATCAGACGGCATCGAGTACATGGAGTCCCAGAGCAGCCTGGGTGTATCCACCATCAGGGTGCGCCTGAAGCTCAACTACGATGCCACCAAGGCCCTGGCCGAGATCAGCTCCAAGGTTGACCAGGTGCGACGCGACCTGCCCCCCGAGGCGGAGGTGCCGGTGATCAACATCGAATCCGCCGACAGCCAGTTTGCCTCGGCCTACCTGAGCTTTACCTCCGATGTGCTCAAACAGAACGAAATCACCGAATACCTGGTACGCGTCGTCCAGCCGCGACTGTCGGCCATTGCCGGTGTGCAGCGGGCCGACATCCTCGGCGCCCGCACCTTTGCCATGCGCATCTGGCTCAAGCCGGAGCGCATGGGCGCGCTCAATGTCAGCCCGGCCCAGGTGCGTCAGGCGCTGGCCGCCAACAACTTCCTGTCGGCTCTGGGGCAGAGCAAGGGTTCCTATATCCAGGTCAATCTGACCGCCAATACCAACCTGAACACGATTGATGAATTCAAGCGTTTGGCGGTGCGTGATCAGAACGGCGCCATCATCCGCCTGGGCGATGTGGCAGAAATTGTTCTCGGGGCCGAGGATTACAACACCGAGGTGCACTTCTCCGGGCAGACCGCCGTGTTCATGGGTATCTGGCCGCTTCCCAACGCCAACTCTCTGGATGTCATCAAGCGGGTGCGGGCCGAGATGGTGTCAGTCCAGCGCGAACTGCCCAGCGGCATGCAGTCCCGTATGGCTTACGACGCCACCAGCTACATCACCAGCTCAATCCACGAGGTGCTCAACACCCTGGGCGATACGCTGCTGATTGTGGTTGTGGTTATTTTCCTGTTCCTGGGCTCGTTCCGCTCGGTGCTGATCCCTATTGTGGCCATACCGATATCGTTGATCGGCGCGGTGTTCCTGATGCAGGCCTTTGGATTCACCGTCAATCTGCTGACTCTGCTGGCGGTTGTGCTTTCGGTCGGTCTGGTGGTGGACGACGCCATCGTGGTGGTGGAAAACGTAGAGCGTCACATGGGGGAGAGGAAGACACCCCTGGAAGCTGCCCTGCTGGGCGCCCGTGAACTGGTTGGCCCGATTATCGCCATGACCATTACCCTGGCGGCAGTCTATCTCCCCATCGGTCTGCAGGGAGGGCTGACCGGTTCGCTATTCCGCGAATTCGCCTTTACGCTGGCCGGCGCGGTGACCATTTCCGGAATTGTAGCCCTGACCCTGACGCCGCTCATGTCGGCCAGGCTGCTCAAGCCGGGCATGGAGGAACATGGTCTGGCCGGCCGCATCGCGCGGGATTTCAACCGGCTCAAGGCTGTCTATGGCAACTGGCTCAGCGCCACCCTGAAATTTCGTCCTGCGGTTTACACGGTCTGGATCGTGGTCAGCCTGCTGACCATTCCCCTGTTCAGCATGTCCGCCCGGGAGCTGGCGCCCACCGAGGACCAGGGGGTTATCTTCGGCATCATCGACGCGGCGGCTAACTCCACGCTTGACCAGAACAGCAGGTTTGCCGCTGAGGTCAACAAGATTTTCATGGGCATTCCGGAGACCGATTTCACGTTCCAGATCACCTCGCCCAGTTCCGGTTTCAGCGGCATGGTTGCCAAGCCGTGGGATAAGCGTAAACGCACCATCTTCCAGATCATGCCCGAGGTGTCGAAGAAACTGCAGGCTATGCCCGGGGTGCAGGTCTTTCCGGTGACTCCTCCGGCCCTGCCGGGTGGCGGGCAGTTCCCGGTGGAGTTCATTTTAGCCTCAACTGCCGAAACCGGCGAGATTCTCGAGTTTGCCAAACAATTGCAGATGAAGGCTGCCAAGAGCGGTATGTTCGCCTTCCCGCCGATTATCGATGTCAAGATAGACCAGCCCCAGACCGAGTTTGTCATCGACCGGGACAAGGTTGCCGACCTGGGTTTGAGTCTCCAGCAGATCGGCAGCGATCTGGGGGGTATGGTGGGGGGCAATTTTGTCAATCGCTTTGACATCGCCGGGAGGAGTTACAAAGTCATTCCCCAGATTCAGCGCAGCGGACGTCTCAATCCGGATCAGCTCAAGGATATCTACGTCAGCGGCCCCAACGGGAAGCTGATCCCGCTCAGCACCGTTGCCACCCTGAAGGAGTCGGTTGTTCCCCGTTCGCTCAATCGTTTTCAGCAGTTGAATGCGGTCAAGCTCAGCGGTGTGGCCATCCGCCCGCTGGATGAAGCCTTGCGCTACCTGGAGGATGAGGCGGGTAACATCCTGCCCAAGGGGTATGTGCTGGATTATACCGGTGAGTCGCGCCAACTGCGCACGGAGGGAAACAAGTTTCTACCGGCCTTCGGTCTGGCTGTCATTCTGATCTTTCTGGTGCTGGCTGCCCAGTTCAACAGCTTCCGCGATCCTTTTGTCATCCTGGCCGGATCGGTGCCGCTGGCCATGTTCGGGGCGCTCATTTTCACCTTCCTGAAAATGCCCGATCCCAACGTCCCCTTCTGGACCAAGGGGTGGACCACCACGCTCAACATCTACTCACAGGTCGGTCTGGTGACCCTGGTGGGTCTGGTGGCCAAGAACGGTATTCTGATTGTGGAGTTTGCCAACCAGCTTCAGTTACAGGGACATTCCAAACTGGAGGCGGTACGCGAAGCCTCCATGACCCGCTTGCGGCCGATTCTGATGACCACCGCCGCCACCATAGCCGGTCATTTTCCCCTGACCCTGGTCTCCGGCGCCGGAGCCGCGGCCCGTAACTCCATCGGTCTGGTGCTGGTGGGGGGCATGTTTATCGGCACGCTGTTCACGCTGTTTGTCGTCCCCTCCATCTACATGCTGATTGCCCGTGACCACGGCAAGGATCGCGAGCGCGAGGCGCTGGTGACGGAATCAGCAGGTTAGTCGGGGAATTCTTCTTATGACAAGAAACGATTTGACGCGGGGAATGAAGATATTTATGCTGTATTCCCGTCAGTAAAGGAAAACACCACCATCACGGGGAGGGGGTAAGAATGGCGCAGCAAAAGCAGCAACCGGAAATGGTAATGACAGCCAGGCAGATAAGCCATGAAATTCAGCTGTTATTGAAGGCTCTTGGCCCGGAAGAATTTCAGAGGGTGTTTGAACAGTCGTTGCTGGGCTGGATCAAGGCGCTGCCTGAGGAAAAAAAGAAACAGAAATTGCTTCTGGATCTGTATCCAACGCTGCCGGATGTGGTGCAGCAGATTTTGACACAGGAAACCGGTTTTACGATGGCAAACAGTGCTGAGTAAACATGGTTTTCTGGAAACGAACGTAAAAAGCCCGGCATCCACCGGGCTTTTTACGTTCCCTGCCGCGGTTGGGAACGGCCATTGTTCTTATACGCTGGAGACCACCACCCGGACCGGGGCGGTCAGCCCCTGGTCGATCATGGGTGCCGGCAGTGAGGGCTTGAGCGTCAGGGTCCGCTTGCGGAAGGGACTCCAGAGCA
>JACAAY010000107.1 GCA_013377095.1 Desulfuromonadales bacterium | reverse complement strand
ATCCAGGGCATTAACCGGACCACTCCCCTCTGCGGCGGTATGTTCGACCTTGCCGCCAACCTTGACCTTGATGGTGGCTTCCGCAGTCGGTCTCTGATCCTCACCCCGTTTTTCATCCAGCACACGGAATCCGATAATCTGGAAGAATTTCCGGTGACTTCCCAGTGCTTTTTTCATGAGTAGCTCGAACGATGCATCGGCGCCTTCAAACTGGTAGCCACGATTCTCCATTTCCTTGATATTGTCCAGAATTTCAAGGGTCAAGGGGTCCTTACTATCCAGATTTATATTAAACTCCTTGGCTTTGGCCAGAATGTTTGAGCGACCTGAGAGGTCGGAGATCAGCACCCGGGTATGGTTGCCCACCAGTTCGGGATGGATGTGCTCGTATGTTTCAGGATTACGCTCAATGGCGCTGACATGCACTCCGCCCTTGTGGGCAAAAGCCGAGTTACCCACAAAAGCCTGTCGTTTGTAGGGTGAAATATTGGCAAGTTCATACACAAATCGGGACACATCCTGGAGATGACGAAGCTGCTCCGGTGTGACACATTCACGTCCCATCTTCAACTGCAGGGAGGGAATAATTGAACAGAGGTTGGCGTTCCCACACCGCTCACCAAAACCATTGATGGTTCCCTGAACCTGAACGATGCCCAGTTCAACCGCCTGCAGGGCATTGGCCACAGCGCATTCGGAATCATTGTGGGTATGAATTCCCAGGGGAGTTTTAATTCTGCCTTGAAAACCCTTTATGATCTCGGCAATTTCAAACGGCAGGGTTCCTCCGTTTGTGTCGCAGAGGATAATGCAATCCACATTGGCCTGTTCGGCAGCTTGAAGTGTTTTGACGGCATACTCCGGATTGGCTTTGTAACCGTCAAAAAAATGCTCGGCATCGTAAAAAACCTCACCGCAATGCTGTTTCAGGTACTCCAGCGAATCAAAGATCAACTCCAGATTTTCCTCCAACGAGATGCGTAGCGCCTCGCGCACATGAAAATCCCAGGTCTTGCCGAAGATACTGATGACATCCGACTCAGCCGCCACCAGGGTCCTGATATTGTTATCCTTGTCAGGTGTTACCCTGGCGCGCCGCGTGGAGCCGAAAGCGGCAATTTTAGCCTGACTCAGCTTTTCCTTCTTGATGTCCTTGAAAAAAGCCACGTCCTTGGGATTGCTTCCCGGCCAGCCCCCCTCGATATAGTGAACACCCAGATCGTCAAGCTTATGGGCAATCCGGATCTTGTCTTCAAGCAGAAACGAGATATCCTCTGCCTGGGTACCGTCACGCAGAGTAGTATCATACAGCTTTACCTGGCTCACACAACCTCCATAACTCTCGACCTTTACACTCGAGAGCACACAATATTAGTTAATTATTTGTATATGTTTTGACGTATTATATCAACCAAAAGCACTCCTCAACAGACAGCAATTCACTCAAAGCCATGCATCACTCTTCAGGGGAACGTTTCTGAAAAAAGCGTACTCCATTCCCTTGACTTTGTAGTATACAATTTATGGTGGAATGTCGTCCAAACATTATCCGATCCCGCGTGCGGGGTGTTTGTTGCATCTGCGCACAGCACGTTTGATGTATCCCACTTTCATGCCACCAGCGAGTTTGTCATGACACACAAGAAAAAAATCTCACTAATTGCAGCCGGCGTCTTTGCGGCACTGATTCTGCTCAGCATGACGATTCTGCCGGCAGTCGTCAAAACATGGATTACCGATGAGGCCAGGCAAACCACCGGACGAAAAACCACTCTGCAATCACTGGCGTTCAATCCCCTGACCATGACCATCACTGCCAGGGGGATTGCCATGGAGGAACAGGGTGGCGGTTCCTTTTTCTCCATCGGCAGTATCCGCGCCTCACTCAGCCCCAAGTCCATCTACAAGCGCGCCCTGATTCTCTCCGAGGTTGCCATTGAAAGCCCCTCCTTCAGCATAACCCGCACAGCCCCAAACCTCTACAATTTCACGGATATCCAGCAGCGAATTCAGGCACAGAAAAAACCGGAATCGGATCAGGAGTTACGTTTTTCCATAAACAACATAACCATAGCCGGAGGTTCTGTCGATTTCCATGATCTGGCCGTTAATGGTGGCAGAAAGCACAGCGTACGCAACCTTGAAGTCGGTATCCCGTTCATCAGCAACATACCGTACCTGGTGGAATCCTATACCTCTCCCAAAATCTCTGCAGTGGTCAATGGCGCTCCCTTTCATTTTGCGGGCAAAATGAAGCCGCTCAGCAAATCCATGGAAACCTCGGTTCGCATAAATCTGAATCAGCTTGATCTGCCCGAACTGGTGGCCTATTCGCCCCAAAAACCGCCTGCCCGACTCACTTCCGGCAAACTGACCGTGGATATGGATCTCAACTACCGGGTATTCTCGGACAGAAAACCCGAATTGATCATCAAAGGCCTACTCAGACTGGATGGGATTGCCATAGACCTGAACAATGGCCACCCCCTGGTTAAACTGCCCCTGCTGGAGGTCAAGGCATCCAAACTGGAGATTTTTTCCAGGCTCTTTCAGTTCCAAAACATCAGACTGGATGGACTGGAACTGTTCGCCAGCCGCGATGGACGCGGACAATGGATGTATGCCAACCTCATGCCGAAGGAGAAAGCCTACTCAGGGAGTGAAGACACCTCGACCAGACCTCCACCGGCCAAAAACACTCTCCAGCCGTCGCTGCAGATTTCTTCACTGTCCCTCACCAACAGCAGCGTTCATTTCAACGACTCCCTGCCCAGGGGAGGTTTCAGAGGCTCTCTCTCCGAGATCACCCTGTCCCTGAACAATCTCAGCAACGCACCCAACACATCTGCTGAATACGACCTTTCCCTGCTGCTGGATAACGAGGCGGACCTGACCTCCGCCGGCAATTTTTCCCTGGCACCACTTTCCCTGAAAGCATCAACGGATCTGTCCGGATTAAAACTTCAGAAGGGATGGCCCTATCTGTCAAGCTACCTGACCGCTCCACTCAAAGGGGTCCTGGACCTGTCCGGCGATGTCACCTACAGCACTGAAAACGGGCTGACCGCGGAACAGGGCAGCCTGACCCTGAAGGACCTCTCGACCCGCTATGGCAGCAAGGACGGCCTTGACCTGTCGCTATTTTCCGTTAGCAATGCGAGCTACAGGCAAAAGGAAAACCACCTTGAACTCGCCGAGGTAAAAGTGTCCAAGGGCACCCTATCCGTCTCACGTGAAGCTGATGGCCGCATATCACTGCTCTCACTGATCAATACGGGAGCAGCACCTGCCACACATACCGCTCCCCCCGCCGTTCAAGCGAAACAAAAGAAACGTAACAGTACATCAGCGCCACAGCCATTCTCCTACCGTCTAAGCCATCTACAGACAGATCATCTCAACCTGGCTTTTACCGATAAAACCCGAGAAGAAAAACCACGCTTCACCCTGCGTAACAGCACCACCTCGCTCAGCAACCTGAGCGGCCCCAAATTCACTCCGGCGCAACTCCGCTTCAACGCAACCTTTGGCAAAAACACGCCTCTCAAGGCCAGCGGTGACATCACCCCGCTCCCGTTCCACTACAAAGGAAATGTTAGTGTGGGTCGCCTGGCCATCAGGGATTTTGAAGATTATTTTCCCGACAACCTGAATGTCTCTGTCCTGAGTGGCTATCTGGATACCTCCCTGAAACTTGATATCAGCCTGAAGAACGGAAAACCGGAAGGGTCATTCAAGGGAAGCGCCGGCGTTCGCTCATTCCACAGCATCGACACGGATGCGGAAGAGGATCTGCTGAAGTGGGAGAGCCTGCAAGTGGATGAATTCCAGGGCAGAGTTGAGCCATTCAGTCTGGCCATCCGTCAGATCGCCCTGAATGGATTTTTCTCGCGCATTGCCATCCTCAAGAATGGCTCCCTCAACCTGCAAAATCTGGTTGATAAACCGGAAGCCGCCCCCACATCTACAACGCTGGGTTCGGCGCCTTCCCCCGCTACCCACGCCCCAAGCTCCATTGTCAGCGTCCCACCCGTCCCGAAACAGGCTGCTGTCGCCGCACAGCGTCAGATTAGCATCGGAGCCATAACCATCCAGGGGGGAACCGTCGCCTTTTCGGACAGCCACCTGCCCCAGCAGTTTTCCTCGACCTTCTACAATCTGGGTGGGCGCATCAGCGGCATGTCTTCAGATGCTTCCCGGTTCGCCGACGTTGACCTGCGCGGCAACCTCGAAAACCACTCACCGCTCCAGATCACCGGAAAGATCAATCCCCTGCGTGAGGATCTGTTTGTAGACTTGATCATTGCATTCAAAGACATCGAACTCTCACCGGTCACCCCCTACTCGGGCGCCTACCTGGGGTATGCAGTTGAAAAGGGAAAACTATACCTTGACCTGAAATACCATATCGAGAACAAGGAACTGCGCTCGGAGAACAGGATCTTCATCGATCAGTTCACCTTCGGCAACAGGGTGGAGAGCAAGCAGGCCACCAATCTGCCGGTTCGGTTGGGACTGGCGCTCCTCAAGGACCGCAAGGGTGAGATTCATCTGGACGTACCGGTTACCGGGAGAACCGATGATCCCCAGTTCAGTATTTGGAGGCTTGTTTTTCAGGTTTTAAAAAACCTGCTGGTAAAGGCCGCCACATCACCTTTCTCGTTGCTGTCATCCATGTTCGGGGGAGGAGAAGACCTGAGTACCATCCAGTTCTCACCTGGAACGAGCGCCCTGTCTGCACAGGATGAGCAAAAACTCAGCGCATTGGCCAAGGCATTGGCCGACCGTCCGGCGCTGAAAATTGAATTAAAGGGATATGTGGATCGCGAAAAGGATGCCGAGGGATATCGTTTTGAATTACTGAATCACAAACTGGCCAACGAAAAAAGCCTCTCCCGCGCCAGGGAACGGCAGAAAGACGGGGTTGAATCCGGTGAGACAGTTAAAGTGCAGCCGGATGAATACTCAAAATACCTCAAAGCCGTCTATAAAAAGGAGAAATTCCCCAAACCGCGCAACATGCTTGGCCTTGTCAAGGATCTTCCCGACAATGAGATGAAAAAGCTGATCATCGCCAACACGGTCGTAACCGACAGTGACCTGCAGTCACTTGCTCAGGAACGTTCAGCAGCGGTGATGAATTATCTGATTGAGAAAGGCTCACTCTCAGCCGGGAGGATATTCTTGAAAAAGGATGATATCAACAGGGCACCGGAGAAAAGTACCCAAACCAGAAGCAGGGTGGAACTGAATGCCGTTGCACCATAATGCCAACCTTCCTGCGCCGGATATGGGGGTTCGCCCAGCTGAAACGCGACGTGCTGTTGACCGAACGGGATCTAAAACAACGCGAATTTCCCATGATTTAACCACTGCTCCCATCCCACAGCTCATCAGACGTCTGGCAATCCCGGCAGGAACAGGTTTTTTCTTTAACACCATGTTCAACGTGGTGGATACCTGGTACGGCGGCAAACTATCCACCAACGCTCTGGCTGCCATGTCGCTCTCTTTTCCGGTGTTCTTCATCGTGCTGTCCATGGGAACCGGGCTCTCAACCGGCGCCACCACGCTGATCGGCAATGCCCTTGGCCGCGGCAATCACGACGAGGCGCGGCGTTACATTTCCCAGTCGCTCTCCTTTGCGCTGCTCAATGCCATAGTGTTAACATGTGCGGGATTACAGTTTGCAAAGCATATCTTCATGTTCATGGGTGCTCAGGGCGAGTACCTCCACCTTGCCATCAGCTACATGCGCGTCATTTTTTGCGGCTGCATTTTTTTCATGTTCAATTTTGTGATGAGCGCCATTCTCAATGCCCATGGCAATACCCATACCTACCGAAACTTTCTGATAACCGGATTTTTTCTCAATCTGGCGCTCGACCCCTGGTTTATGTACGGTGGTTTCGGTCTGCCGGCCTTGGGTCTGCCCGGTGTTGCCCTGGCCACGGTGGTTATCCATGCCCTGGGCAATACCTTCCTTTTCAGTCGCCTTTTCCATTCGCGAATCATGGATGAATTCAGGTTCAGAGACCTTTTGCCAAACTGGCATTGCTACCGGGAACTTGCCAGGCAGGGGTTACCCTCGGCGATGAACATGATGACCGTCAGCTTGGGTATTTTTATCATCACCTGGTTCGCGGGCAGATACGGCAAGGAGGCGGTGGCCGCCTACGGCATTGCAACCCGCATCGAACAGATTGCACTGCTACCGATCATGGGACTCAACACCTCCACCCTGGCGCTTACCGCCCAGAATTTCGGAGCGCTTCGTACGGATCGCATCCGCGAGGTGTTGCACGTATCTCTGCGCTATGGCTTTACCCTGGCTGCACTGGGGACCGTGGCAGCCCTGTTTCTGACCAGCCAGCTGATGTCGGTTTTCAGCGTCGATCCCCAGGTCATTGCCGTGGGGGTCCGTTTCCTGCGAATCGAAGCATTTGTGTTTCCCGCCTATGTCCTGCTCTACATCTGCATCTCCGCCATGCAGGGAGTCAAACAGCCGCTCTTTGCACTCTGGATCGGCCTGTATCGCCAGATTGCCGGACCCGCGTGCGTCTTTCATCTGTTGACCACGGTCTTCGGCTGGGGCATTATCGGCATCTGGTGGGGTATTTTTGGCATTACCTGGTCAGCGGCGCTGGTGGTCGTGGCCTATGTCACCTGGATATTGAAAAAGCTGGAAAAGGACCTGCCTGCCGTATGAAAACCGTTGCCATAGCCACCCTGGGATGCAAAACAAACCAGTTTGAAACAGCCACCATGATCGAGCAGTTCAGGAATGCCGGCTATTCCATGGTAGCCTTTACCGAAGCGGCCGATATCTATGTCATCAACTCCTGCACCGTCACCGCCAGGACGGATGCCGAAACCCGGCGCCTGATCCGGCGCGCCCGACGCCTGAATCCGGAAGCCCGCATCGTCGCCACCGGCTGCTATGCCCAGGTTGCTCCCGATGAACTCTCCCGCATGCCGGAAGTGGACGTGGTCCTCGGCAACAGGGAAAAACTGGACAGCATGCTTGTGGCAGGCGCCGTTGAAAACCGGGTGGGAAACATCGACACCGAAACGGAACTATCGCCACTGCAGTTGACCAGCTTTGCCGAACACACCCGAGCCTTTCTCCAAGTACAAAACGGCTGCAACAGCTTCTGCAGCTACTGCATCGTTCCCTTTGCCCGGGGAAGAAGCAGGAGCGTTGCGCCGGGCGAGGTACTGGACGGAATCCGGAGGCTGGTGGAGAACGGTTTCCGTGAGGTTGTGTTGACCGGCATCCATCTGGGCGCCTATGGACTTGATCTCTCCCCGGCCGACTCTCTGGAAGGGCTCATCCGGCGCATACTCGATGCAACAGAACTGCCACGTCTGCGCATCGGCTCCGTAGACCCCAACGAATTCAGTGACAGCCTGATAACGCTGTGCGCCTCCTCCCCCGCCATCTGCCACCATTTCCACATACCGCTGCAAAGCGGCTGCGACAGTGTACTGCAACGCATGGGACGCCCCTACGACAGCGCTTACTTTCAAGAACTGATGGAAAAAATCATCACCGTCATGCCGCACGCCTTTATCGGCAGTGACATCATTGCCGGTTTTCCCGGCGAAACCGATCAGGAATTTGAAGCAACCTGCTCCCTGATCGAAGCGCTTCCCCTGGCCGACCTGCATGTCTTTCCCTACTCCAAACGCCCCAGAACAGAGGCCGCCAACATGCCTGGGCACCTCCAGCCGTTTGTTGTCAATCAGCGGGCAGCGCGTTTGCGACTGATAGCCAAGAACAAAAATGAAACGTTTTTGGCAGGGGCAGTAGGCCGGGAAATCAGGGTCCTGGGCCAGCAGGTTGACGAAACAACCGGCATCGTCAGGGGTATCTCCCGGGAATATATTCAGGCCGAGTTTCCCGGCTCCCCGGCAGACCTTAATGTGGAACGCACCGTACTGGTGACCGCTCTTCATAATGGTCGAGCACTCTGTCAGCACGAAACAGAGGTGAATACCCAAAAACCTGGAGCTTGACTATTTGCGTTGCAGCATTAAATCTGCTACAAAGGAAACCGCGTATCTTATTTAGAATTTATAAATTAAACAAACGCTATTTAAAACCGGTGGCCTGAAACAGCAAACAGCAAACAGCTAAGGACACAGTTCAGCCACACAAAAACGGAGTATGCATGAAAATAGCAATCAACCTTGGCAGCTCCCTGCTTGAGACAGCCTTACGGGAACAGTTGCAGCAAGAACAGGAAATATCTCAAGTTGTCGTCGTAAATCCCGCCTTTGGTGTTGATGCCTGTGAACCTGATTTTTTAATCACCGACGTCCACACCATCAAGCAGAAAAGACCAGCCTGCCTGTCCAGGGTGAAAACGATCCTGCTGGACTATGGTCTCAGTGAGGATACAATCGCTTCCGTAATCATCGGCAACAAAATTGACGGAATCATGACTACTGACGCTGATATGCCGCTGCTGTTAAAGGCATTTCAGGCAATTAACAAGGGCCAGATCTGGATTGACAACTGCAAGATCAAGGCGCTGGTCAACTTTGCAGACAACACGAAGGATGCAGTTATTTCAGAATGCCTGAGCAACAAAGAACGGGAAATCGTCATAACCATCTCCCAGGGACTCACAAACAAGGAAATAGCTGCACAACTTTTCATAAGTGAACAAACAGTAAAAACGCATATCAACAGCATATTCAAAAAATTGAACGTGACACGTCGTACCCAACTGGTCCCCCTGGGCATTAAACTTAGAGCAGATCTCATTTCCTGATCCACCCCCCACACAAAATTCATATTTTTTATTTTAGCTTTTTTCATGTTTAACACCAAACGTACTAGTCAATTGGGTATGTCTCCAATCAGTGCCTCAAACATTCCCTGAATATTAATTGCAGTGTAATTGGACAGTTGCCCGCGTCACCTTATTCCGGAATCCCGCCTGTTACGAAAAAGACCTGCCTGTTTTCCGACATTAGGTTGTACATCCGAATCCGGAAAATTTAGCCTGTTGACCGATTGTTGCCGTGTCTCTTATCTGCTACAACTGCGTGGCATCAACAACGTTGCGCCATCGGTTTCCATCCTACCCCCCGAGTGCGTCATGACTCCGTGAATCCAAAGGCGCAACGGCACTGCTCTCCGCACACTGTTTTGAATCCGGGCATTCAGCTTACGTATGACAATCACAGGAGGATACACATGAAAAAAGGAATTATCTCAACAACAGCACTGTGTTGCGCCGCACTGATCGGATGTGCCATTCCCTGCATGGCAACGGAAACACCCACCATCACGGAAAGTTACACGCAGAAAATTCAGCAGGAAGAGGCAATCATCGTCCGCATTGACCAGAATAACGTCACCCTGCAGTCAATCAGTGACAAAAGCAAAATTATGACAATTTCATCAAACAATGCTGCCGACTTCAAAATTGGAGAAAAGGTGACGGTTGTGGGTAATACGCTGAAAAAGTTCGAAAGCGCTCCTGCCGCTACGGCAAAACCGGGTGACTCTTCGTCCAGTTCCAAAACACCTGCTTCGGATAATAAACTGTAACGGACACGACCTGACAACGCACACGCCAGCTTCCCTTTCCTGATCCGCGAAGAGCATGCCAGGGAAGAGTGTGCTGCGAGATGACACCAAAACAGTGGAGAGAAACCAATAATGGGACACCCGGACAGATAGCCGGGTGTCCCATTATTCATTCAGCGTACCGGACTCAATCAGCCATCCGGACAGTTCTCTTCTCACTCCCTGATCAACATGGGCAAAAACACGTTGAACGGTTGTGTGGGAACGGGCGCGAGCATGCCCGGCCACCTTGAACAGTGTAAATCCAATATCGTCATGTGCTGCGAAAAATGCACGATAGAGGGTGGCATTTCGCAATGCGTGCGCTGATCGTCGGGCAATATAGGAAGTGCCCTCCAGCCCGGCTCTCCTACCCAAGAGTCCGGCAACGCACTGGGAATCGGTATACACACGCAGAGTTCCCGGATCGACTGAACCGAATTCTGCCCGATACTCGCCCAAGGCCCACAGGACCGTCTGAACTTCAAGCTTTGTCGATGAGGTCTCTTCGAACCTCCTGAAGCGCAGTTTCGCAAAGACCTCGGTCCGTTCAACCTGCTGCGGGTCCCGGTCCAGGAATGAGACCGGCACGAGCAGACAGGCGCCAACGCCCATGTGGCGCTGGGGATTCACACTCACATCGGTGAACAGGGCAAAAATAATCTTACGACCTGGCACCACGGCGACCGGTCTTTGGAGCGGGCCGCTCGGCCACAACCTTTTTCCGCCGGGAAGACGTGCTTTTTTCCGCTACCTGCGCCAGTTTATCCTGGGTTTTACGTGTCTTGGACTGTTCCTTGGCCTGCTTGCTTTCCTTCGCCTTGATGCTCCGTTTGGCCGCATACTGCGGAAACTCCGCCAGCGTCTGGCGCGGGATGGCACATTTGAGCAGCTTCTCGATCGCCTGCAGCTGCGGCTGCTCTTCCTGGCTGACCAGCGAGAGGGCGATTCCGTCCTCTCCGGCCCGACCGGTACGGCCGATGCGATGGACATAGTCTTCGGGAACCTGTGGCAGATCGTAATTCACCACATGGGGCAGACCTTCGATGTCGAGACCGCGTGCCGCCACATCGGTCGCCACCAGCACAGCAAATTCACCCCGCTTGAATTCCGCCAGGGTCCGTGTCCGGATCGATTGGCTCTTGTTGCTGTGAATGGCAGCAGCCTTGATCCCGTCGAAGAGCAATTCTTCAGTCAGTTTATCCGCGCCGTAGCGGGTGCGGGCAAAGACCAGTACCTGACTCCAGTTTCCTGAGCGGATCAGGTACGAAAGCATTTCCCGCTTTCGACTGCGTTCCACCTGATAGACCGCCTGGGTCACCGAGTCGGCAGTGATTGTGCGGCGAGCCACTTCGATCCGCCGCGGGTGGTTGAGCAACTCGTCGGCAAGCTGCTTGATGCTCTGGGAATAGGTTGCCGAAAAGAGCAGGGTCTGTCGCTTCGGCGGCAGATACTCCGCCACCCGGTGAATATCGTCGATAAACCCCAGATCGAGCATGCGATCGGCCTCGTCCAGCACCAGAAACTTGATCCGGGAAAGGTTCACGGTGCCCCGCTCAGCGTGATCAAGCAGCCTCCCCGGCGTAGCAACCACAATATCCACACCACGGTGCAGTCGCTCGATCTGCGCCTGGATGCTCACCCCGCCGTAGATCATGGTGGAACGCAGCGACAGGCGCCGGGCATACATGTTCATCTGCTCGCTGACCTGGGCCGCCAGCTCGCGGGTCGGCACCAGTACCAGCGCGCGCGGCCGGCGGCGCTTGTCCGGGGGGATATTTTCACCCAGCATCTGTACGATCGGCAGGGCAAAGGCAGCGGTCTTGCCGGTTCCGGTCTGGGCGCCGGCCAGCAGGTCGCCCCCCTCGAAAATCACCGGAATCGCCTCGGTCTGTATGGGGGTCGGGGTGGTGTAGCCCTGGGCGGCAATGGCGTTCAGCAGTTCGGCGCGCAGGCCAAGAGATTCAAAAGACATTGATCAAACTCCTTATGTACACACATCAGAAATGGCAGTTTTGAAGGGTAGTCGTATGCAGGGAGACAACTGGTTGCAAACGGAGCTGTTTGTCCCGAAAAATAAAAACCACAGGGATGGCCCTGTGGTTCGGATGTGTTTATGTATAGCACGACGGGGCATGTAGCGACAATGGCTTTCTTGAGGAGCTCATGGGTGCTTGAATGCCCGAATCCCTCTCTTACGGTTTCAAATCAATTCGGTGAGACCGGGCCAAGCTTCGGACATTGGACGGCACAGACTTCACAGCCGCCGGGGCAGGGCTCGATATGCACCAGGATTTGACTGTGGAGCAGGCTTTTCTTGATGTCTGCCGTGATCTGATCTGACAAAACATGCCCGGCTTCCACGGTCATCTGCTTCGGCACAACCAGATGCATGTCAATGTGTCTGACGTGGCCGGATTTGCGAGTACGCAGCTTGTGGTACTCGATGATCCGGTCCCTGTATCGATCCATGACCGCATGAATCAACGCTTCCTCGTCATCGGGAAGCTTGATGTCCAGAATATGGAAGAAAGCTGTTTTAGTGAGATCCCAGGCTGCTTTTATGATCATGAGCGCCACGACAATGGCGACTATCGGATCGAGCAGGGCAATGCCGGTGAACTTGATGGCTGCAAGCCCGCCGAGTACGCCGACAGAGGTGTACACGTCGGTTCGCAAATGCATCGCATCGGCCTCAAGCGCCACCGAATCGGTCTTGATCGCCACATTCAGCAGGTGCCGGGACACAAAGTAGTTTGCAATGGCTGAAACGGCCATCACTGCCGCACCCCACCCCAGGCTCTCAATTTCCACCGTGCCCGACCTGAGTTTATGTGCCGCCTCCCAGATGATATAGAAGGCCGCACCAAAGATGAGTACGGCTTCGATGGTACCGGCCACGTTCTCGATTTTGCCATGACCGAAACGATGCTTGTCATCGGCTGGCTTGCCCGATTCCCTGACCGAGAACCAGGCAATGATGGCGGCAATCAGGTCAATCCCGGAATGCACCGCTTCGGAGATAACACTGACCGATTGCATCATGACACCGATAATCAGCTTCAGGATGATCAGTATGGTATTTGAAACTATTGACAGGGTAGCCGCTCTGCTTTTCGATGTCTGAACTTCTACTGATTGAATCACTTCGTTCCTCCGACAGCGGTCATTATCATTTTGAACCTGTCATTTGCTTCGGCGTAGAGTGCTTGCGCCTGTGAACTTTTCTTGCGGTACTCAAGCAGGGCCAGGGGGTTTTTATCAGTAACAAAACTCTTGATGGCGGCAAATGATTCGGCATAGGCCGTATTTGCTGCTACCAAGCCGGTCTTTCCATCGTTAAGAAGCCGTTTCAGCTCGGGTGGCAATGTTTCGGGAACCTTCTTTTTAGCCAGCAATTCTCCCGCCAACAGACATTCAGCCTTTGCCTTGTCAATGATGGCAGGCAGGTTAAGGGGAGCCCCTCCCCCCTTGATGACATTCTTCAGCTCATCTCCCGCCAACTTGACAGCCTTATCCGTAAGTCCCTCGACATTCAAAATTTCTTTCTGGTATGTCAGCAGTTTTTCCCTGTCGGCAGGGGAAAGTGTGATGGCAGGGATCTTCTGTTGCGGCTGTGGCGTTTTTTCGGTTGAACAGCCGCATAATGTCACAATTCCGCCAAAGAGAGCAATCATTACAACGTGTTTCATGGTGCGTTTCCTCCGGTTCTCTTGAATGCCCGTAACCCTGCGGGAGGAGTCACCTCCTCCCGCAGAAAAAATTCATCACCTAGTCGAACAGCTCCGACAGCCATGATTTCTTCTTATAGTGACCATTCTGACCATAAGAGTGACCTTCATAGTGCTTCTTGTCGTCATGATGTTGATTGTGACCGGCTTGCTGATAGTGGGGTTCCGGCTGTGCATACGACTTTGGTTGGATATCTGATCGTTCGATGATTTTATCCAACTCCCCCCTGTCGAGCCAGACTCCACGGCACTCCGGGCAATAATCTATTTCCACACCCTGGCGTTCGGCTATTTTGAGATCTACTCCTGTGCATACGGGGCATTTCATATTTTTCTCCCTGTGGTTGGTTTGCTTGTTTGTTGTTTTATCGTCATTGAAAAAGCGCCCGCGCACCATCTGCAGCAAGCTGCAAACGCAGACAAACTCAGGGCGAGCATGCCCAATGCAATCGGGTGTACGACAATGTCAATTCCATTAACAAGGACTTGGGTTTACACTATTCCGGAACGAAATCAGGCGAGGTTTTGAGGGGGGACGACAATTCTGTCCAGCAACCGTGGTAGTGCCAGATGCGGTTCATAGGGTAATAATTTGGAAGTCAGACAGGTATAAGGGATTATTGTGAATGCGGATAAGGGAATGTAATCGGCACAACAGCAGGTTGTTTCACAATTGTCGACATCCGGCATCTCCGGACAACCAGCAGTCTGATGGCTGGGCGAGCCACCTACGATTTCAGACGTACTACTGGTGTGCATTTCACATTGATGCGCATAACACAAACCCGGAAGCAGCATGTACGCAAAAAGAAGTATCAGTGCAACACATTTCAAAGGCATGGGGAAACAGTTCTCATGTTTGTACGAAATCAGACAATCAATGTGCTTGAGCTTACCACAAAAACAACCTGCAGGAAGAAAAATCGCCTCGTGACATGCCCTCTATAGTCGCACTCACGTCAAACCCAGCAAGCATGAAGCATTGCTCTCAAAAGTCTTTACCAACGTCAGCGCTGTTGTCAGAAAGAGGAGATGCGGTACTGCTCTGTTCGCCATTACGTGAATATTTTGCCAACATGATGCGTGCTTCAAGCAGTTCAACAATCATCCGTTCTTCGTTCAGCACAAGGTTACGAATCTTTGTAAGGGTTATGGCCGTTGTCAGGAATGAGATCAGCCTCATGAACATTTCCCAGTAGATAAAAATGGCGCGGGAATAGGGATGATGCGTAAAACGATCCGACAGATACCAACAGACGGCAGACGCTATGGCGATAGCGATGCCGTCTTTGGAGCCACAATACCAGGCTGCTAGTGCCACCGGAATAAAGTAAAAAATGAAAAAGCCGAACTCATAGCCGGTAATATAGTCGAGCCATCCGATCAATAGCAACACAGCCAGACTCGCAACCCTTACAACACCAATATAATTCGCAAAGGTGGTCGGGTGCGAAATTCGCCATGATACACCTGGTTTTGATAATTTTGACGGGTTGTTATTCATCCGGGGCAAATCTCATGGGCTGTTCAGACATGAACGTCTCTGTCCGTAATGTATCAAATCTCTTTTCTCAGTGACATAAGGTACCATGGAATACTCATCGCTGCCTTTCATTTTTTCTTTCTATGCTTGTCATCTTCCGGCTATAGTCCAGCATTATCCCGATGTTATTGTGCGTATACAACGTCCGTAACTCCGGAAATCAATTCAACACCGAAAGCACGTGCATGAAAATTGGTCCGTTTGATTTCAATTTGAGGGAGTTTTCAGGTTCTTTGGGCAACCTGGGAACCTTTCTGCCACTTGCGGTCGGCTACATTGTGGTATGCGGTCTCAATCCCGCCGGACTCCTGATCATGATGGGGCTGGCCAATATTTCCACCGGCCTGCTCTATCGATTGCCCATTCCCATCGAGCCGATGAAGGTTATTGCAGCCGCAGCAATCGCCCAACGCTGGTCTCCTTCCATGGTGTACGCCTCGGGTTTCTCCATGGGGGCAATCTGGCTGATTTTCGCCGCAGTCGGGGTTGCCGGCAGGATCGCAGCCATGACCCCGGTCGCCATTGTGCGCGGCATTCAGGTGGCATTGGGCCTGCTGCTGTCCATGGAAGCATGCAGAATGCTCTCCTCGGGCTGGCTGCTGGGGCTCTTCGCGCTGCTGCTGGGGTATGCGCTCCGCTCCAATCGCCGGGCACCGGCAGCAATCGTGCTTGTGCTCCTGGGAATCGCGACCATGGGGCTGAAAGGTCAATTGGGAACCATCGGCAGCCCGAGTCTGACCCTCCCGGCTTTCACCAGCTTCAGCTTGAATGAGATCTGGCAGACTCTCTTACTGGCCGGTTTTGCCCAGATCCCCCTGACCGTGACGAATGCAACCATCGCCACCTCCTGTCTGATATCGGCCTATTGGCCACAGCGGACCGTCAGCACGCGGGAACTCTCCCTGAGTCAGGGTGTTAGTTCCCACAATAACCGATCGAAAACCGGTGTAAAATTCTCAGAATATG
>JACAAY010000106.1 GCA_013377095.1 Desulfuromonadales bacterium | reverse complement strand
CGGCGGAACATGCCCATGAGATCGATGTGGAACGGGCAAAGGCGGCCCTGGGAAGAGCCGAGCAGGCGTTGAAAAGTCTGGAGCCGGAAGACAAGCAGTTCAAAATCTGCGAGGCCGCTCTCGAACGTGCGCTCATTCGCATGCAGGTGGCAGGCAAGGCTGCCAGGAAGTAGAAAACATCGTCCGATCATCCCGAAAGCGGCAACAATCTAGCTTTACAGCAGTTTTACTCCATTGATGACCATCCAAAAACGATACAATACCTTTTCAACGGAACTGAAACGCATCTTCGGCTGCAAAGTCCAGCGCATCTCTCTGGATGCCGGCTTCAGCTGCCCCAACCGGGACGGCACCCTGGATGTTGCAGGCTGCATCTTCTGTGGCGGTCAGGGCTCCGGTTCCCACGGCATCCGCCGCGACCTGGACATTGTTGCCCAGTTCGAAGACGGCAAGGAGGTAATGCGGCGCAAATACCGGGCCATAAAATTCCTGGCCTATTTCCAGGCCTACTCCAATACCCATGCTCCTGTCGAACAGTTGCGCCAGCTTTTTGGCCAGGCAGTGGCTCTTCCTGATCTGGCGGGGCTGATCGTTGCCACGCGCCCCGATTGTCTTCCCGGCACTGTTCTTGACTATCTGCAGGAACTATCCCGTCAGACCTATTTCTGGCTGGAACTTGGCATGCAATCCATTCATGACAAGAGTCTGGTGTTGATCAACCGCCGCCACGATTACGACTGTTTTGTCAAAGCGGTCGAACAGTGCCGGATGCGCCGTCTGCGGGTATGCGCCCACATCATCCTGGGACTGCCCGGAGAAACCCGCACCGAGATGCTGGCCATGGCTCTTGAAATCAATCGACTCTGCCTGGACGGGGTCAAACTGCAGTTGCTGCATGTCATGAGGGGGACGCGTCTGGCTGATATGTATGCCCGCGGAGAGGTGACGCTTTTGGATCGAGATGAATATGTGGGGTTGGTGTGCGATTTTCTGGAGTTGCTCGACCCGCGCATCCTGATCCACCGCCTGACCGGTGACGGGGGACACGACAACCTGGTGGCACCGCTCTGGTCGCTGAAAAAGTTCGAAGTACTCAATCTGATTGACGCAGAACTGATGCAACGCGGAACAGGGCAGGGGAGCAGGATGCCCTCTGCATAAGAAGGCAAAGCTTTTAAATGATCCCTGTAAAGATCATGACAATGAAGGCCAGGTAAAAGACCCCTCCGACCAGCAGGGTGCCTGGTGTCAGGTGCCGTTTCCAGCGGATCTGAAGGTAGGCCATTCCCACCGAGGCAAAGGTCAGCGCTACGGTGACATAGGCGGCGGCATTGAGCTGCCAATCGGTCATCATGATGCCGATGGCGGTAATTACCGACCCCTGAAAAACCATGGCGCCGGTGATATTGCCGATGGCCAGGGTGTCCTTGCCCCTGCCGATCCAGATGACACTGTTGAACTTTTCCGGCAGTTCGGTGGCGATCGGGGCGATGATCATTGCCAGGATGAACGGAGAAACCCCCAGCTGCATCGAAATGATCTGGACTTTTTCCACAAAGACGTACGAACCCCACACAATCAGCAGCAGCGAGGAAATAACCTGGAACCCGACGATGCCCAGGTGCGGATCGTGGGATTTTGGCGCGAAATAACAGGGGTCCAGGTCCGCTTCCTCGACCTGATGCTCCCCATTCCCGGCCCTGAGCGTCATCAGCACATAGCCGCCGTAGGAAAAGGCCAGAACCAGCGCCATGAAGACCTTGATCACCGGATGGCCGCCCAGAAAGGTTGTTGCAATGGCCAGGCTGTAGAGCACGATGAAGTACTCCATGTCGCGGCGCATGACAACGGTATCGACCCGCATGACCGGGTAGTCGTCACGTTTGCCGCGATTGACCATGACCGCCACGCCGCTGATGAAAAGCGCCAGCGTTCCGAGCATGAAGGGAGCGCCGATAATGGCGCCCACGCCGATCATGTGGCCCGCTTCCTTTGTGCCGAACAGGATGGCGATGATCGGCACCAGGGTTTCGGGCAGGGCGGTGCCGACAGCGGCGAAGATGCTTCCCACCGCGCCATCCGACAGGTTCATCTTCTTGCCGAACCACTCCAGCCCGTTTGTAAAAACCGTCGCTCCCAGGAGAATGATCCCCAGGGCGACACCCAGCAACAGCCAATTGACCATGTTACATCTCCACCCTGGTGATAACTCCCTGCAGTTTGGCTGCCGGAACCTTGTTGAACTGCACGAAGTTGGGGGTCAGCTTCTTGAGAGTGGAAAAAACCTTCCAGATCGGGTTAGCCGTGGCAATATCCTCGATCCCGTAGAAGATGACCTTTTCATGGATGTCGTTCTTTTTCAGCAGATGTTCGATATCAAATATCTCCATATAGCCGGACTTGATCACAAAACCGTCCAGACCGGTTCCAATGTCCTTTGTCAGCAGCGCATGCACCCCAAAGGGTTCATCGGTGCGAACGATGGAAATCAGCACGTTGCGTTCATAGACAATATTGCTCCTGATGGTACAGTGTACCAGATAAGGGGGGATAGTGTTCCATTCCTTTACGAAAAACAGTCCGGTGCCTGAAATGCGCCCTTTCCGGTAAATCTGTTCATAGCTCAGCAGATAGGTTTCCAGATCCAGCGGGCGCAGGGCCTGATAGAGCGCTCGCTGTCCCTTGGTCCAGATCAGGATGGCGGCCAGTGGAATCGAAGCCAGGATGAGCGACCAGTAACCACCATGGGGCAGTTTGTAGAGATTTGAGATCAGGAACACAAAATCGATCACCGTCACGAGCAGCGCCAGCGGTACTTTCCACTTTTTGGTGGTGCGGTTGAAGATCATGGTCATCATGATGCCGGTGATGGTCATGGTGCCGGTGACGGCCAGACCGTATGCGGCTGCCAGGTTTTCTGATTTTCTGAAGACCAGCATGATCAGGATCACCAGGCAGAGCAAAAGCCAGTTGACGGCGCCGATATAGATCTGCGACTTAAGCTGGTTGGAGGTGTAGTCCACCTTGAGCAGCGGCAGAATACGGGTGTTTATCCCCTGGTAGACGATGGAAAAGACGCCGCTGATCAGCGCCTGGGAGGCAATGATCGTGGCCAGAACCGTCAGCACCAGAAAGGGGATGTAGAGCAGGGGCGCCTGGCTCTGCAGCATGCCGAAAAGAATGTTTTTGGCGTCCGGGTGGGTCATGATGAAGGCTCCCTGTCCCAGGTAATTGGCTATCAGTGCAGCGAACACAAAGTACCAGGCCCGCTTGACCGGCCTGCGCCCCAGGTGCCCCATGTCGGCGTAGAGCGCTTCGCCGCCGGTGGCGCACAGGATCACCTCGGAAAGGACAAAAAAGCCGGCCAGGCCGTTGCGTATCAGGAACGAAACCGCATGGTGCGGGCTGATGGCGGCGATGATGCCGGGGTACGTTGAAACGGAAACCACTCCCGAGATGGTCAGGGCCGCAAACCAGAGCACCATAATCGGTCCGAAGGCGTTGGCCACCTTGTCGGTGCCTTTGAACTGAAAGATAAACAGGATTACGGCGATTAGTGCCGCGGCCAGGATGAGGACATTCTGGCTGAGTCCGCTCAGGGAGGGGATCAGCAGGGCTCCCTCCACAGCGGAGAGTATACTGATGGCCGGGGTGATGACGCCGTCGCCCAGCAGCAGCGCCACCCCCAGATAGGAGAGAAAGGTCACAAAGACCATCTGGCGTCCCGGTTTTATCAGGCGCACCAAAATTTCCCGCAGCACAATGGTGCCGCCCTCACCTTTGCGGCTCAGGCTCATGGCCAGCATGGCGTATTCGATATTGACCAGAATCATCAGCGTCCAGACGATCAGGGAAATGATACCAAAGATGTTTTCCTGGGTCGGTTTGGTGAGAGCGATGATAACGGTCAGGGTATAGATCGGGCTGGTGCCAATGTCACCGAAAACCAGACCCATTGCCTTGATGATACCGCCCCAGTAGGAATCGGTCGCGCCATGTTTCATTTCAGTCCTCCACGGAACCGTTTGCCAGCAGGGGAAGCGGTCCGTTCTCTGTTTTTGTACCATGCACCGGCCGAATATGCAAAAAGAGCCGCAGACAGTTGCCGGCGACCCTTTACGGTGCAGTTCATTGCCCTTCCAAATGCCTGCGAGGTTAGCTGACGGGCTAGAGAGAGGAAGTTCTCCTTCCGTTTCCGGAATACGCCCCAACAGATCGGGTCCCCCGCATCCGTTCATCGTCGAACGGATCTCGGCTGTTTTGGGGTAGTTATACTCTTCCTGGGCAGGCTGTCAAGAACTGTTGTGAACTTTAGCTGTTTACACCCCCCGCAAAACTGCTACACTTTGCGCCAGCTTTTTGAGACGGGGAGTCTGAGTTGTCATGAGTGATACGATTGTTGCACTGAAAGTCGATGTTGATACCTTTGTCGGCACGCGTGACGGAGTGCCTGCATTGTTGGAGGATCTGGGGCGCTTCGCTGCGCGGGCCACCTTTTATTTTTCCCTGGGTCCGGACAACTCCGGCAAGGCTCTCCGGCGCATCTTTACCCGCAAGGGATTCCTGCAAAAACAGCTGCGCTCCAAGGCGCCGTCAGCCTATGGTCTCAGGACCATGCTTTACGGCACGCTGCTGCCGGCGCCCATGATCGGTGCGTCGTTTCCGGAGCCGCTACGCAGGGTCGAACGTCAGGGACATGAGGTTGGCATCCATTGCTGGGACCATGTCAGGTGGCATGACTACCTGCCCCGTTTTTCCCGGTCGGAGACGGCCGGGGAACTTGAGCGGGCGGCAAACCAGTTCATCGAAATTTTCGGTCATGCCGCGCTGACCATTGCGGCGCCCGGCTGGACCGTTTCGCCCGATTCCCTGGAGTTGCAGGATGCCATGGGACTCTCCCATTGCAGCGACAGCCGCGGCCGGCATCCCTTTTACCCGGTCATGGGCGGACGACGCTACGCCACCCTGCAGATTCCCACCACCCTGCCCACGGCCGATGAAATTCTCGGCCAGAACGGCATTTCCCCTGCCACCCTTCCCGACTATTACCTGGACAGTCTGCAGGAGGGGCTCAATGTGCTGACTGTTCACGCCGAAATGGAGGGGGGTGCCATTCGGCCGTCCTTTGTTGCTCTGCTGGAGCGTCTGGCCGCCAGAGGTATCCGCTGTGTCACCCTACGGGAAGCGGCGGAACTGATCAGGAACGCTCCCGACTGTCATCTGTACATGGGTGAACTCCCCGGACGGGCCGGACAGGTTGCCCTCCAGGGGGAGGTTGTTTCGTGATCAACCGCTATTTCAGGGTCAACCGGCGCGACATGGTCTATCTCAAGTTTATCCTGGAAGCCTACGAGGGGATGAATGTGATGAGCACCGTGGACAATGCGGCAGGCATCATCCGTATCGTGATCATGCCCGGTTTTGAGGATGACATGGATGCGCTGCTGGCCGAACTGGGCAGGCAGGTGACCTTGGAGCCGGCGGAGTGGAACGAAGAGGTTGTTTTTTAGCCCGGCTTTCCGTCGAACTTGCAAAAGTGGAGGAGAGGATATGAAAAGATCAATCAAACCGATGGCATTTTTCGAGTATTTTCTCTTGGTAGCTTTCACGGCTTCAGGGTCGCGTTTAACTGGTTCCGGGCGCCAGGCTTCCCGGACGAGGTTTGTGGCGGCCATGATATGCGGCATGCTGCTCGCAATCACCTGTGCATCAACGGTATTGGCGGATAGGGAGGGTGGTGAGCAGGTCCCGGCGCCCGTCGTTCAGCTGTCTCCAGCTAATCCGCCCGTTGCCGTTGTCAACGGTCAACCCATCAAGGCTGCTGAGCTGGATACGCATGCCGCGGCGACCCAGCTGTCCCCCGAGTATGCGCTTGAGGATCTGATCGACCTGATGCTGGTGCGGGCCGCGGCAACCGAGAAAGGGGTCAGTGCACCGGCAAGAGCGTGGAATGCGGATGAGCGCGCCGCTGTCGAAGCTACCCTTGCCAAGGCACTCTCGCTGGATGTCGCTGCTCCCCGCGTACTGCTTGTCGTGGACCACGCTTGGCTCAAGGATGCCGAGGATGAGCAGGAGCGGGTCGACGGGCGCGCCCGGATGGAGCGCTTGCGAGCCATGGTGGCAGCTGGCGCGACTATCCCGGATGCCTTTGCCCGGCTCCAGCTGGATGGCACTCTCTGGCATATCGGAGATCATGAGGAATACCCCGCAGACGTCATTCCTCCTGAGGCCCGCGACCTTCCACCTGCCAGCCTTTCCGGGATCATATCCGGAGACGGCGGATTGCACCTCTTCAGGATCCACCAGCGCAAGCAGATTCTGCCGACCAGTGATGAAATTCGCGGCCCGCTCCGTGACCGTCTGCGCAGGGATGCGGTGATCGAGCGCATCGAGCCGTCAGAACCATGACCGGGTGGTGACCGTACTTTCAGGATTTGAATTATTCCAATTCATCTTTGACATTGAATATTGAACAGTTTATATATTTTGATTGTTTTTCGAAGTTCGAAATAGGAGAGAGGAAGAAAATGAGCGGAAAACAAGTGTGTGGAGTTGCCCTTATTGCGGGAATGCTGCTGGCGGGTTCCGCCGTGGCTGGGGAGCGTCCAAACCAGGCGTTGAATAATCAGCAATCGGGACAGGTCAGCATGGTGAATGAAACGACCACCCTGTCCAGGGTAGCGCTTTCTGAATCGTCGGATGCGGTGGCAGATGAAAAGGAACCGGTCATCAAGACCGAGACTGCTCCCAAAACGGTAGCTGCTCCCACGCCAGAGCCTCGTTTGAACGAGAATGAAGCGGATGATGTCGTTGATGATGTGCTGATTGCTGACCCGATTGAGCCATTGAACCGCATGGTATTCCAGTTTAACGACAAGTTCTATTTTTGGGCGCTCAAGCCGGTCGCACGCGGATATAATTATATTCTGCCGGAGCCGGTGCGTATCTCGGTGAGGAACTTTTTCCTGAACGTGAAAATGCCGATCCGGTTTGTCAACACCCTTTTTCAGGGAAAGCTGAAGGGTGCGGGTACCGAACTGGCCCGTTTCGGCATCAATACCACCATCGGGGTGGCCGGTTTTTTCGATGTGGCAAAAAGTTCGTTCGATCTTTACCCGTATGACGAGGATCTCGGACAGACCCTCGGATTCTATGGCATGGGAGGGTTGATGTATATCGTCTGGCCGATCCTGGGCCCGTCAACGGTGAGGGATACGATCGGCATGGCAGGTGATTCCTTCTTGAACCCGGCCAGGTATATCAGTCCGTTTGAAGTTCCGCTTGGTTTGACCGTTTTCGAGCAGATCAACAGGACCTCGCTGGATCTGGGCGTCTATGAGGATTTGATTGCGGCATCGGTTGAGCCGTATATCGGGGTGAGGGACGCCTATATCCAGTACCGGAAAAAACAGATCAACAAGTAAACTGTCCCACATCACATCAAAAGGAATCCACATGTCATCAAGTCGTTTCGTAATCACTGTCATCGGGCTGGACAGGGTCGGAATCGTGGCCGGCATCAGCCGGGTCATGGCCGAACATAGCGTCAATATCGCCGATATCAGGCAGACCATCATGGGCGATCTTTTTACCATGTTCATGCTGGCCGAAGTCAAATCCAATGAGTTTGGGCTGCCCGCCTTCAAGGATGCCATGTCGGCCATAGGAACAGAGCTGGGCGTGCAGGTCATCGTACAGCATGAAGATGTTTTCCGTTTCATGCACCGGATCTGAGGAGACCTGCCATGTTTGTCCATCCGGAAGAAATCCTTGAAACCATCAAGATGGTGAACAACGAAAACCTGGATATCAGGACCGTCACCATGGGTATCAGCCTGCGGGGTTGCTGCCATCCCGATATCACGACCTTCAACAAAAATATCTACGACCGCATCCTGAGTTGTGCTGAAAAGCTGGTCAGGACAACCGATGAAATCCAGAGTCTGTACGGCATCCCGATCATTAACCGGCGCATCTCGATCACTCCCATCGCCATCGTGGCCGAGAGCTGCCAGGCCGAGGATTATGTTTCCGTTGCTGAAACCCTGGACCGGGCTGCACATGATATTGGCATCGATTTTATCGGTGGCTTTAGCGCTCTGGTTCAGAAGGGAATGACCCCCGGCGATCTGAAGCTGATCGAATCCATTCCCCGTGCCCTGGCCGTAACGCGCAAGGTCTGTGCCTCGGTCAATCTGGCCACCACCAAGGCTGGGATCAATATGGATGCCGTGGCCCTGATGGGGCGCATTATCAAGGAAACGGCGATGCTGACCGGTGACCGCGGTGGTATCGGTTGTGCGAAACTGGTCGTTTTTGCCAACGCTCCCGAGGATAATCCCTTCATGGCCGGTGCCTTCCACGGCATCGGCGAGCCGGACTGTGTTATCAATGTCGGGGTCAGCGGCCCTGGCGTGGTCAACTCCGCGGTGCGTGCGCTCAAGGGTGATACGAGTCTGGGAGACATCTCGGAATGCATCAAGAAAACCGCCTTCAAGATCACCCGCATGGGTGAGATGGTCGGCAGGGAGGTGGCCCGGCGGCTCGACGCACAGTTCGGCGTGCTGGATCTCTCCCTTGCTCCGACTCCGGCTGTTGGCGACAGCGTGGCAGCCATCCTGGAGGCCATGGGGCTGGAAAGTTGCGGGACGCACGGCACCACGGCGGCCCTGGCTCTGCTCAACGATGCCGTCAAAAAGGGGGGCGCCATGGCGTCATCTTCCGTGGGTGGGCTGAGCGGGGCCTTCATCCCGGTCAGCGAGGACGAAGGGATGATCAGGGCGGTGCAGCGTGGTTCCCTGACTCTGGACAAGCTGGAAGCCATGACCTGCGTCTGCTCGGTGGGCCTGGACATGGTCGCCGTACCCGGAGACACCCCGGCATCCACCATCTCGGCCATCATCGCCGATGAGATGGCCATCGGCATGATCAACAAGAAAACCACGGCCGTACGGATCATTCCCGCCCCAGGGACCAACGTCGGGGACCTGGTGGAATTCGGCGGTCTGCTTGGCAGTGCCCCGGTCATGGCGGTGCACAATTTCAGCGCGGAGGCATTCATCGCCCGCGGCGGCAGGATTCCAGCACCCATACAATCCCTGACCAACTAGATCGCTGAATACAATGAGACCTCCGAGGTTTTGAAAACCCCGGAGGTCTTGTCTGAAGTTAACGTCCTCTTTATTACGACAACACCCTGACCTCTAATCCTCGGCCGGCCGCGGAAGCGTAGACAAACGTGACCTCGGTCGCTCCTTCCTGCCAGGTATCACTCCTGAAATCCCATCGAAACTCATGTCGAAAGGCCTTGATACGACCATTGGGCGGCAGTTCCAGCTCTTGCGGCAGTTCCGCCCGCCCGGGCCAGCCGCACTGTTGCCGGCGCTCAGTCACAAAACCGGGCAGTTTCCCGTGCAGCGGCATCTCGACACGACAGTAGTCAAAGAAAAGTGCGTCGTGAAGCAGGTCACGTTCCTGATCCATCAGCAGGGGCGTTGCCAGGCTGGCAAACAGTTCATAGGTTCGCAGCGTGCTGCGTCCGCTGAGCTGTTCTTCACCCACCTGGTCGGCCATGCGGTCGAACAGCTCTGCAAATCCCATCCCCTTCCCCATGACACAGAGCGCCGTCTCGAAGCCACCCCGGTTGTAAAACAGATCCAGCAAACGGCCGATGGTCTCAATGCGGACGATGTCTCCAAAGGAGAGCCAGGGCGTGGTCAGGATGGTGTAGGGGGGGAAGTGGGAGAAACGATACCCGTGGCGGGCGGCGATCTTCCGCATGGGTGAGCCCTTGAGAACCTTGAGCGGTTCGATCTGGATGACATGGGGTTTCAGTCCGGCCACAATGTCCAGGGATTCCAGCAGGCCGTGGTATGTTTCCCCCGGCAGTCCGGCCACCAGGTCCAGGTGCAGTTCCACCGCTGTTTCAACACGCAGACGCCGGACATTTTCGGCCAGACGTTCCATGTCCGCTGTGCGCTGCACCTGCTCCAGGGTGTCCGGGGAAATGGATTGCACACCGATCTCGAAACCGAAGGTGTTGGGTGGAACCTGTTGCAGCAGGGTAATATTCCTGTCGGTCAGCAGGTCGGCGGCAATTTCGAAATGAAACCTGCTGCCGCGATTGTGCTCCAGGATAAACTCCCAGATCCGGTTGGCCCGTTCCGCATCGTAGTTGAAGGTGCGGTCAACCAGCTTGATCTGCTCCGTCTGGCGGGACATGAGCCAGGCCAGATCGCTCTCGATGCGCTGACGGGAAAAGGAACGCACCCGCCCCTCCAGGGAAGAGAGGCAGAAGGCGCAGGAAAAGGGGCAGCCGCGCGAGGTTTCGTAATAGATCAAAGGTTTGGAAAGATCCACCAGCCCGGCCTGGAAGGGAGAGGGGATGTTGTCCATGGTCAGGTATTCCGAGGTGAGCGGACCGGAGAGAATGTCGTTGCCGTTGCGGAAAAAGAGGTTGTCAATGTTTTGGAAGAGGTCTGTTGTCTGGGGAAGGCCGGTGTCGGCCTGCGGAAGCAGGAGCGTTTCCATCAGCCGGTGAAAGACGGCTTCTCCCTCTCCCTTGACGACAAAATCCACGGCCGGATTGTGCTGCATCAGCTCGAAGATACCGAATGATGCCTCCGGGCCACCCAGAACAATGATGGTTTCAGGTGCGATTTTCTTGATGTCATTGCTAAGCTTGAGGCTGCTTTCGATGTTCCAGATGTAGCAGGAAAAAGCCACCACATCGGCCTGTTCCCGCATGATCCGGCGCAGGATCTGTTCCCGCGGTTCGTTGACGGTCCATTCATGAATCCGGATGTTGACGCCGGCCAAGTCGCCACAGCAGCTTGCCAGACAGGGGAGGGCCAGTGACGTGTGGGAGTACTTGGCGTGCAGGGTTGTCAGCAGAAGTTTCATGGGGGTGGCCATTGTCTAGAATGTCAGAGTATATCTGCCGTCATGGGAGGGGATTTCGGTCTTGAACGGCCGCGACAACTGATTGATCTTTCCGATCACCGCCGCACCCTGTGCTCCGCTTAACAGGCGCGGTTGGAAGCCAACCCGTCGGTGCAGTACATCTAACGGCAGCAGCTCGGCTTCGCGCTGGCTGTTGTTCAGCCGCAGGCGGACGATGGCACTGACATCGGCGGTGGTGCTTTTGCTGGCAAAGGTGAAGTTGCCCAGGCTGTAAAAGATAATGCCCCCCTTGTAGCGTTCAACGCCTTGCAGCACATGGGGGTGGTGACCGATGATCACATCCGCGCCGGCTTCGATGGCCCGATGGGCGGTGTCGCGTTGATAGGACTGCACCGTGCCGCTGGCCTCCCTGCCCCAGTGAAATGAAACGATCACGTAGTCGGCTTGTTTGCGGGCATTGGCCACGTCGGCCGTCACCAGGTTGGCATAGCCGGGCATGGTGCCCGGCCGGGTGCTTCCGGCAAAAAATTCGATCGGTTGGGTGAGTGAATAGCCCAGAAAAGCGATTTTTTTCCCCTTGATGGTGTAGAGCGCCATCTGACGCGCCTCGTTCAGATTTTCGCCAGCACCGATCCAGGCGATGCCGGCATTGCTCAAGTGTTGGCGGGTCTCCTTCAGCGCGGCCCAGCCGAAATCCATGCTGTGGTTGTTGGCCAGGGTGACCAGGTTGAAACCTGCCGAATGCAGCGCATTGGCAACTTCCGGCTCAGCACGGAAACGAAACTTCTTGGAGGAAAACTCGGTACCACCGCGGGCCAGGGGGGATTCCAGGTTGGCCAGGTTGATGTCGCCACGGGCCAGTTCGGCCCTGACACCGCCAAAGGGGTAGTCATAGCCCGCTTTTCTGAGGGTTGGCGCCCAGCGCCCGGCCAGCATGATGTCGCCGACGGCATTGATGACGATTTCATCGGCAGCTGCCAAGGTTGTGGCAAGAAACAGCTGTACGACGGTTATGATCAGGGCGGCTGTAGATTTCATTGGGCTCTTTGGCATTGACGGGAGACGTGTGCGGTGCTAATACATACACGCTTACCCATAAAAAATAAAGGTGAATTCAGATGCTCGACATGAAATTCATACGCGAAAACATCGATGAGGTTGAACGTCGTCTGCGCACACGCGGCGAGGCCTGCAACCTGGCCGGTTTTCGCGAGCTGGATCAGAAGCGGCTGGCGCTCCTCCGGGAGAGCGAAACACTCAAGGCACTGCGCAACTCGGTTTCCGACGAGATAGCCCGCATCAAGGACAAGAGTCAGGCCCAGGACAAAATTCTGCAGATGCGCGAGGTCTCCCAGAAGATAAAGGGGATGGACGAAGAGCTGAAACAGGTGGATGAAGAGTTGCAGTACTTCCTGCTAACGGTTCCGAATCTGCCCGATCCCTCAACCCCTTTGGGCGCCTCGGAAAATGATAACGTGGAAATCAGGAAATGGGGTGCTCCGGGCACCTTTAGTTTCGCGGCAAAACCACACTGGGAGATCGGAGAGTCTCTGGGGATCCTGGATTTTGAGTGTGGCGCCAAGCTTACCGGCGCGCGTTTCACCCTTTCCCGCGGCGCCGGCGCACGCATGGAGCGGGCCCTGATCAGCTTCATGCTGGACCTGCATACCGACATACACGGCTATCTGGAGGTTCTGCCTCCCTTCATGGTCAACCGCGACAGTATGACCGGAACCGGCCAGCTTCCCAAATTCGAGGAAGACCTGTTCAAAATGACGGATCCGGATTATTTCCTGATACCCACCGCTGAGGTTCCGGTAACAAACATCCATCGTAACGAGATCCTCAAGAAAAGTGACCTGCCGATCCGCTATGCCGCCTATACACCCTGCTTCCGCCGCGAGGCCGGTTCCTACGGCAAGGACACCCGGGGCCTGATCCGGCAGCACCAGTTCAACAAGGTTGAACTGGTCAAGTTCAGCCATCCGTCGCAGTCGGACAATGAACTGGAAAAACTGACCGCCGACGCTGAGAAGGTGTTGCAGCTGCTGGAGTTGCCCTACCGGGTCATGGCGCTCTGCAGTGGTGATATCGGTTTTTCCGCAACCAAAACCTATGATATCGAAGTCTGGCTTCCGGGGCAGAATTGCTACCGCGAGATTTCGTCCTGCAGTAGCTTCGGCGACTTCCAGGCCCGTCGGGCATCCATACGCTTCCGCGAAGAAGAAAAGTCCAAGCCTGAGTTCGTTCATACCCTGAACGGTTCCGGTCTGGCCGTGGGGCGGACCCTGGTCGCCATCCTGGAGAACTATCAGCAGGAGGATGGTTCGGTTGTTGTCCCTCAGGCTTTGCGCCCGTATATGGGTGGTCTGGAGCGGATTGTTTAGCCGCATCTGTTATGGTTTGAAAAACCGAAAAGGTTATGCTATAAGAACTATTCTCACGACACGGAAGGGTGGCCGAGTGGTTTAAGGCAGCGGTCTTGAAAACCGCCGAGTGTAACAGCTCCGTGAGTTCGAATCTCACCTCTTCCGCCATGCCTATAACTAGCTAATATAGTTAGATAATAAGAAGCCCTTGCTAAAGTGAGACCTTTTATGAGACCTCCTAAGCAAGGGCTTTTTGTATATGCCCACCATGTATTTACACGTAATGGTATCTATTATTACAGAGCAGATATACCTTCCGACCTTCAGCACTTGTTCACCACTACTGAAATAAAACAATCACTTAAGACAAAAGACTCGAAGATAGCAAAAGTAATGGCTATAAGCATGGAATACAGGCTACAGCGAACCTATGCCTTGATCCGCAGCGGTATGTTACCTGATGATGTTGTACAAGGTATGGTCACAGAGCTGTATCCAGGCAAGCAGGTAGAAAAGCCAAGAGGGAAACTGTTGCCAGTGGTGGTGGCAGATTACATCAAGGTGAATGAGTCACAGTGGACATATAAAACAAAGCTGGAAGTTATTGGTTGTCTTCGGCTGATAGTGGATGTTATCGGCAATGTGGAGATTGAAAAGATAGATAAGCAGGCTGTTCTTGAGTTCAGGGCCAAGCTGATGAAGCTACCTGCCAATATGTATAAGATTTATCCAGGCCAGACCATACATGCAATTTTGGGCTTACCCGATGTTGAGCCTATGAGCGTTAACTCAGTCAATAAGCACATCATGAGGTTGAATGCCCTGCTGGGTTACGGTGTCAAGGAAGGTATCGTTACTGTAAATTATGCTCAGGGTATGATGCTGCCTGATAAGCGTAGGAATGATGAGCTGAGAAAAGTGTATTCAATTTAGGACGTTAAGGCAATAGTGAATAATCTGCCACGTGATCAAGGTAGGCCAGAAAGATTCTGGATACCTATGATTGCAATGTATTCTGGTATGCGCTTGGATGAGATATGTCAGCTATATACTGAGGATATTCAACAGTTAGATGGTGTGTGGTGCTTCAATATAAATGATGATAAGGATAAAAAAGTCAAATCATCATCGAGTAAGAGAGTAGTGCCAATTCATCCGGTATTGTTATCATGTGATTTTCTCGAATATGTGTATATCTGCGTCAATTGTTGTATTGTTGGTGTAACTTGTTGATGTTAAAACGTAATGTGATTCGAGCTACGGATGTGCAGTCCGTAGGTGCTAATATTGGTAACTTTGAGGTGTGAATATGTCTAGTATAAATAGGATATTGTATACCATTGCTAATTATGATCCGAGATATGTTGACGTTGATAATGATAAAATTTCAGATGTTCGTGAACATCATGCGCTATTAAATATATTGTCAGAAGATAGTGTTAATAGATTTAATAATGTCTTGATCAGTACAGTGCCATTTACAAGCTGAAAAACCCCAATGCAGAATCCAAGCTATCCAACCAGAAACCGGCTTATCATATTTATCTGACATTTGATGATGGCCCACTTGAAGGCAGTGAAGATATTGATGATGCGGTTAGGACAGACAAGATCAAGATTAATGTCTTTACTGTGGGTTCACATGTCAGGGCTGTTCCCCGATTGCGTACCTATTATCAGCTCTATGAAAACAACCCTTATATCGAAGTGGGCAATCACAGCTACAGCCACGCACATGACGAATACCGTTTGTTCTATATAAATCCAGATAATGTTTACCAGGACTTTGTAAAGAATAGCCGTGTTCTTCAACTCAAGAACAAACTGGCCAGACTTCCTGGTAGAAATATGTGGAGAATTGGCAATAGAGCCATTAACGATGTCATAAGCGGTTCTACCTCTGCCGACCTTCTATCTAAAAATGGATATGTTGTATTCGGCTGGGATCTGGAATGGCAGCATGATTCACGTACAGGCGCACCTATTCAGACTGTGAATGACATGTACCATGTTATAGAATCTCTGCTGAAGGAACGCAGAACAGTAACAGAAAATAATATAGTTATCCTGTGTCACGATGAAATGTTTAAAACGAACTGGGAAGAAACTGAGCTTAAACAATTAATAGAACGTCTAAAATCGACAGGTAAATACGAATTTAATCACTTAAGTGAATATCCAATCAACATTAAATCTACACATGCTCAACCAAATGTGTATAATAAAAAATAATCATCTCACTGCTCAATATTGAAAGGAAATAAATCAATGTCCAACCTAACAGAACTCACAGCACAGATCATTACAGCACGTGCAGCAAAGAAAGAAATGTCTACAGAGGAATTCCAGAAAGAAATGCAGATGGTATACAGCTTCCTCAAGGACATAGAAGCAGGTAATAACCCTGAAACTGCATCGGTCCAGGAGCCAGAGGAAGTCAAGCCACAGAAGATCAACTTCAAAAAGATCTTCAAGGATGATGAGGTTATATGCCTTCTATGTAATAAGGGCTTCAAGGCTCTCAAAAGACACCTAACTCAAGCTCACCACATAACAGATAAGGAGTACAGAGCACAGTTCAATATACCGAAGACACAACCATTGATTGCCAAGAACTATTCAGACGAGAGAAAGAAAGCAGCGTTGGATAGAGGTCAGGGTGAATTAATGGCAAGGGCCAGGGCAGCAAAGAAGGCTGCAAGTGCAGGTGCATCTGTTAAGCCAGCTAAAGCAGCCAAGTAAATGATAAAGGCCACTCAGAGATGGGTGGCCTTTTTGTATGATACAACAGTGTTGCTTCCCGGATTAAATGGCACGCTTTTTTCTGATTATCTTGATACGAATT
>JACAAY010000105.1 GCA_013377095.1 Desulfuromonadales bacterium | reverse complement strand
CTATTGATAATAACAGCCTGGGAAGTGCCGCGCTTGATATGCTCCATGGAAAGTAGCACCGGGGCCGCCTTGACAGCGTTGACGGTGAACACGGCACAGGCGATGGCCGGCGTCTCGGAGTAGATCATGGCCAGATCCTTGCGGCCAGGCTTTTTTATGGCGGCTTCGACCGCCGAAAACTGAAAACCTTTTATATCCATGGTGTGAATACCCGATTATTTTGTGAAGTTGGTTGGAGCGCTGTAGCGCATGAACTATGCTGTAAAACAGTACTCCAAAACTTTGGTTGGTATCAAGATAATTTGAGCGATAGGGGCAAGCCTCTGCATGTGCCTTATAAGGGTTGAGGATGGTGAACATTGTCCGAATTCTGATTAACTCGGTTGGTAATCAGAATTTTTTTGCCCTTTTCCGCAAGGGGTATGGCATTGGGTTTCAGGCGGGCCGCCACCAGTTCGTACTCCCCTTTTTGTAACAGAACCACGATCTGCTCGTCCCCCTGCCAGAGTTTGAGGAATTCATCTTCATTGATAAACCAGGCCGACTGGTTTCCCTGGTTGCTTCCAAAGTCGAGCTCGCCTTTTGAGCCAACCACGATTGTCCGCGTGCCGGTATAGAACGGTAAGCTCTGGTCATATCCGAAAGAGGCTACCCTGCTTCCTGCGGATGCGAATGAACGCGCCACAAGCGCAAGTTCGCGATACGATTTACGGGCTTCGATTCCTTCCCGAAATAACGGCTGTCCTGCAATTTCCAGGCTATAGGAGCAGATTCCCAACCCGACAAAGAGGGCGATGAGATCCTTCTTGCGGCACGCAATCCAGGCTGTTAAAGCCATGGCCAGCGCCAGGAATGCAAACAACGTCCCGCCCATTGGCGAGATAAGAGGGAGCTTTGTCAAAAGTGAGCTGTTTGGGCGCACCAGACCGGTTTCTGCAATCAGTGGTCCAAATTCCCTGGCATGCGGGTAGAGCGCGATCAGCACAGCCATGATCGACAGAACGGCTACCAAAATGAAATGTTCGATAACAAACAGCGATTCCCCTGTTTTTTCCAACTGATCCGAAAATAATTTTCCCACCAGCATGGCCAATGCAGGGATAACCGGTAGAATGTATGGAATCAGTTTTGACTGCGATGCGGAGAAAAAAAGAAAAACAATCGCTGCCCACAAAACCAGATACAGAAGGCGATCTCCGGTTGGGGAGCAGCGTTCCTTGAAAACGTTCCAGGTTGCACGAACAATATAAAATGACCAGGGGAGCATGATAAGGAGCAGGATTGGAACAAAGTACCAGAATGGTTGAAAACGCCCATGAACCGTCGTGAGGTACCGTTGCAGGTGCTCATGGATAAAGAAAAACCGGGCAAATCCGGGGTTGCGTTGTGAAACCAGTATAAACCAAGGCGCTGCAATCAGCAGGAAAATCAAACAACCACTGCCCAACCTCATCTCTTTCAACAATCGCCACTGGCGGCAGAAGAGGAGATACAGGCCGATAATTCCCATGGGTAGCACCATTCCGATCAATCCTTTGGTGAGTACGGCCAGGGCAGAGAACAGGAAAAAGAGGTTATGGTAGAGACGTTTGTTTTTTTCGTGCTCAATCGTAGCGATGATGAAGCAGCAGAGTGATGCGGACAGGAAGAAGGTCAATGTCATGTCGGTCAGATTGACCCGTGACTGAACAGTGAATCCGGTGGAAAGTCCAAGAATAAAAGCCGACAAAATGGCGGCACGTCTGTCGAACAGTTTTCTGGCCGTGTGGTATATCAACAGCACAGTCAGTAGTCCGGCCAAGGCACCGGTGAAGCGGGCTGCAAACTCATTGAGACCAAACAGTTTGAATGAAAGTGCTGTCAGCCAGTAATGCAGGGGGGGCTTTTCAAAATAGTGGACGTAGTTGAGGGTCGGTGTAATGAAGTCCCCTTTTTCCAGCATCTCGCGGGGAATCTCGGAATAACGTCCTTCATCTGGTTCTATCAGCCCGCCTCGTCCGAGAAAAAGAAAAAAGGAACAGCTAAACAGGACCAGAAGCACCTGAATGTCTCGCGCTGCCGGATAGTTCAAGGAAGAAAAATATGCTCTGATGCTTTTCATGGGGTTGTAGCTCTCGTATTCCTTTCCAGCGTTTCCTGTGTGATGTGGCTTCAAATTTGTACCTCAGTACTGACCATCATTCAAATGCTTTTTAAAATCAGGTAGTTAAAATAACATCGTTATTGTGTTTGGTTTCCCGGAAAGGTCGTGACAGCGGAGGGAACATATTGTCTGCCTGCAAAGAAACTCATTGCATTTCAGCGTTGATTGCCAAATTATGGGACGAATGAATGCAGTCAAGGGGTTCATGCTGAATTGTTTCAGAAAAGAGGGACTGTTTTTTTTAATAACAACGTTTTTTTTGTGCGGAGGTTTTTTGTGATGAAGCCGATGAGGCAACAAGACCTGTTGGAGCGAATCCGCATCGTCGCAATTTATGCTCTATTCGGTAGCCTGTGGATTTACCTGTCCGATACGCTGCTAGGCTGGATGATCAGTGAACCGGGTGTTATCACACGCATCTCCGTTTACAAAGGAATACTGTTCATTGTTCTCACCTCGGCACTGCTCTATTTTCTGATAGCTCGTTACATGGCGCGCATGGCCGATTTTAACCTGCGTCTTGCAAAAAGCGAAGATCGCTTCATTTCCATTTTCAACAATATGTCGGACTCGATCTTCATCCACGATGCAGCCACCGGTGATATAGTGGATGCAAATGACTCCGTATTCAGCATGTTCGGCTATTCCCGTGAAGAGGCGGTCGCTCTTGACGTCAATGACATCAGTCTGGGCCTTTCCCCCTATTCTCGCGCCGAGGCGCTGCAGTGGATCCAGAATGCCGCGACTGTCACTGATCCCGTTGTATTTGAATGGCGTTGTAAAAGAAAAGACGGCAGTCTGTTCTGGGCGGAATGCAGCATGCGCAAGGCCTGCATCGGAGGTGATGACTTTGTCATCGTTGCGGTGCGCGATATCACTGAACGAAAAGAGGCTGAGGAGCAGCGCCTCAAGCTGGAACAACAGATGCTTCATGTGCAGAAGCTTGAGAGCCTGGGTATTCTGGCCGGCGGTATCGCCCATGATTTCAACAACATCCTGCTGGCCATAACCGGAAATGCCAGTCTTGCTCTCATGCGTCTGGGAGCGGAATCACCCGCGGTGCACCATCTTCAGGAAATCGAGAAGGCCTCTGACAAGGCCGCCGATCTTGCCAGGCAGATGCTGGCATATTCCGGCAAAGGGCGTTTTGTGCTCGATGCGCTCAACCTGAACCAGATTGTGGAAGAGATGACCACCATGCTTCAGGTCTCCATTTCCAAAAAAGTGCTCATCCGTTACCATCTCTCCAATCCCCTTCCCACCATAGTGGCCGATGCAACGCAGATTCGTCAGGTGGTGATGAATCTTGCCATCAACGCTTCCGAAGCGATCGGTGACCAGAACGGCGCCATTTCCATTTCCACCGGTTGCATGGAATGCGATCTGAACTACCTTCGAGAAACCTGGATCGATCAAAATCTTGGTGAGGGGCAGTATGTCTATCTGGAGGTGGCGGACACCGGCTGCGGCATGGATCAGGAAACTATGAAGCGCATCTTCGATCCTTTCTTTACCACCAAATTTACCGGTCGCGGCCTGGGGATGGCTGCCATTCTCGGTATCGTTCGGGGGCATCGCGGTGCCATCAAAGTGTACAGCGAGCCAGGCAAGGGCAGCACGTTCAAGCTTCTTTTTCCTGCCAGTGACCGTCCCATCGAACTCCGCGGCGGCATTCCCGACAGCGCCGGCTGGCGGGGCAAGGGCACAGTCCTGCTGGTGGATGACGAGGAATCGATCCGCTCCATCGGAAGCGATATGCTCAGGGAGTTGGGTTTCGAGGTGATTACCGCTGCCGATGGTAGCGAGGCGATCGAATTGTTTCGTACACAGCAGAATCAGATCGTATTGGTTGTGCTTGATCTCACCATGCCGCGCATGAGCGGTGAAGATGCGTTCCGTGAGTTGCGCCGCATCTGTCCATCCGTCAAGGTGATCATATCCAGCGGTTATAATGAGCAGGAGGTCAGTCAGAAGTTTGTGGGCAAGGGGCTGGCTGGTTTTATTCAGAAACCGTACAGGCTGTCTACGCTGATGGAAGTGGTAAAAAGCATACTTCAGCCATGACGGGCCATCAGGTACGGAGTGCAGCGCAGATTTTACATGAGAGGTGACTACAAGGTATGCAGTGGCATAGCAGCAATTTTCCCTATATTAAGCGACTGAATCAGGAATATGAGAATGCCATCCGGCAGAGCACCTTCCTGAATATTGACTCCCTGCTGATTCCCTCTCCCTACATCCTGGACAAGGCTATTGATATCGACTACGAGCATAGCCTTGTATGGGATGAGGAGGGGGAGCTGTTGGGATATGTTCTGGTGTATTCAAATCCCGGCAGGACGAAATTTCATATTTACAAACAGGCCACCAGCCCCTTTGGCAGGGGCAAGGGGATCGGTTCGGCCTTTCTGGAGTATCTGGCCCATACCGTGGCTGCGGATTCCCGCATATATCTGTTTGTCTGGGAAAAGCTGATCAGCTCCATCGAATTTTTTCAGAGCAAGGGGCTGGTTTTCGAGGATGTCATTGTTTATCGCAAAATGAAGTTTAACCAGATGTCAGCTACGGCAGACACAATCAGAAATGCAATTGCATTGACAAAAAACAAGGATTATTCCGTAGTCGAGGAGTTGGGCAAGATTCGTCATGACGCCAAGAAATCCCTGAAGGTGCTGTTTGATATGGTTTCCATGCTCTCGGTCGATAATTTCAACAAGGTCACCGAAGACATCAACCGGGAAACCACCGCGCTTGTCAACACCCTCAACACCTATGAGGACAAGATCAAGGTTTCCCATAAGGTTCCCATTAAGGAGCTGATTATTGAGCGATTGATTCCCTACATTGAAGCGGCCACAGTCCCCTGCGAGATCCGTCTGAACATGGATTCCAGGATCCCGGCTGTCATGGGCAATTACATGAATTTCAGCCGCGCTCTGATCAATATTGTTTCAAACGCGCTGGATGCCATCAGAATGTCTGAACGAAAGGGCGTCATCGAGTTTACCCTGAGGGAGCGTGACGAGTCGCTGGTCCTCACCATCCAGGACAACGGGGTTGGCATTGCTGAAGAGCTGCTGAAAAAGGGGCCGGACATGCTGCCGCTGTTTGTGGGAAAAACCACCAAGGAGGGGGCGATCGGGGAAGGGATCGGCACCCGCCAGATCTACGCAACCTTTGGCCCGGATAATATCCGGGTGGAAAGCAGGTGGCATGAGTTCACCCGTTGGACCATTGTGTTGAAGAAAGGCGACCAGAAAGACACGGCGCTTCTGACCAGTCTCGGCTCGCGCTATATCCGGTTTATAAAGTCCACCCAGAAAATCTCCGTAACAAAGGAGAGCAGCAGGTCTGAGATTGCCATCTTTATCTGGCAACTCAGGCAGATGGAACTGTTCAGCTATGACCTGGCCTACCAGTTCAGCAAATACAACAATGTGCGTGATATCTATCAGAACATACTGCTGTACCGCTATGGCGGGAGGAGCTTTGCGCAGTTCAAGGGTGAACTGCGTCAGTGCCGCATCGACCATGAGATCATCGCATCCTGGCTGATGGGCTTGCTGAGCCGGATCAGCCGCAACGAAACCTGGCTGAACCAGAATACTTCCTTCCATGAATATAAGGATGAACTGCTGCAGAGTTACGGTCAGGCCATCGACCGCACCATGATCTTTACCCTCGACCCGGAGGACGGAAGATTCTTTGCAACGGACCGACGTTTTGCCGAACATCTTGATTTCGTGTCCTATCTGGGCAGAGAACGTGATCAGCTGATCCGCGGAGAATTTGTCGGTGATCTTAATAACATCACCAGTCCGATCGTTATGGGGGTCTGGACGGTAAAGGATCGCCAGGACCTGCACAACAAACTGCTGCTGATCCAGAAATGCGCCCGGCAGTTTCTGGAGATGGGGCTCAACAGGGAAAAGAGGGTCTCATTCTACAGCACGACCTATAACTACAGTGACCGTGACATAGATACATTTAAAACAATCACCCTCCAGGACATGGCGACCATGAAGGAAGATGATTTCGGCCAACTGATCAAGGAGGCCGACAATGAAATGGGTGGTTTGATTTTTGCTGCGGGGTAGTTACAACACGCTTTCCAGCGCTTCGCCCATAATCCTCAGCGCCTGATCCAACTCCACATCGCTGATGGTCAGGGGCGGGATGAAGCGGATGATGTTGCGTTCTGCTCCGCAGTTGATGATGATCAGCCCGTGTTCCAGGCACTCATGCAGGATCCGGTCGCAGGCCGCGCTGGCCGGAGTGCCGTCCGGTTGCGTAAGCTCGATGCCGATCATGAGTCCCCTGCCGCGCACATCACTGATCAGAGGGTGCTGTTTTTGCAACGCGCGAAGCCGTTCCATGGTGGTGTTGCCCAGTTGTCGGCAGCGTGGCAGCAGATGCCGATCGCGGATCGTCTCCATGGTGGCGATGGCCGCCGCGCAGGAAACCGGATTACCACCGAAGGTTGTGCCGTGGGCCCAGGTGGGCCATTTTTCCATAAGCTCGCGGCGGGAAACCACCGCCGAAAGGGGAAAACCTGAGGCGATCCCTTTGGCCACGGTCAGGATGTCGGGTGTGACGTCATACCCTTGCGCAGCAAACCATTCACCACTCCGTCCCATGCCGGATTGCACCTCGTCAAAGATCAACAGAATGCCGTACTTGTCGCACAACTGGCGCAGACCTGTCAGGAAAGGTGACGGAGCCGGGGAATAGCCCCCTTCTCCCAGGATCGGCTCGATGATAATCGCCGCTACCTCCGTTGGGGTGATGCTGTGCCGCAGCATGTCCTCGAGATAATTCAGGCAGGTGAGGGTGCAGTTGCTGGTGCGGCAACCGAAGAGGCAGTGGTGGCAGAACGGGTAGGGTGCATGGTAGACCGATGGCAACAGGGGGGGATAGCGCTCCCGGTAGCGGCAGTTGCTGGAGGTCAGTGAGAGCGCTCCCAGGGTGCGACCATGGAAGGCGCCGCTGAAGGCGATGATACCCTGTCTGCCGGTGACATGGCGGGCCAGCTTGATAGCGCCTTCCACTGCCTCGGCGCCGGAGTTGCTGAAGAAGAGCATGTCCATGCCGGTGGGGGTGATTGTGGTGAGCAGTTCTGCCGCCTCCACCGTTACCTCGTTGAGAAAGACTCCACCGGTGTGTACAAAATTGGCCATCTGCTGGCTAACCCGCTCCATGACCCTTGGGTGGTTGTGGCCGATGTTCAGTACCGCCAGACCCGAGGCGCAGTCCAGGTAGCTCTTGCCGTCCTGATCCAGTATCTGACAACCCTCGCCCCTTTGGATGGCAATGGAGTGGTAGGTGTGGAAAGCGGGGGTGAAGACGCTGTTGCTTCTGGCGACGACCTGGCTGTTCATGGTTACTCCCGTTTTACGACGGTTTTCTACTTGTCGATCTGTGCCCGTTGCAACCTGCCGCTGAAATCCCGATAAATCACCTTCATTTTGCTGTAGAAATCGATGGCGCCGCCCCTGCCACCCGCCTCGGGATGTCCGGAGCCGGAATGCCGCCAGCCGCCAAAGGGAAGCTGGACCTCGGCCCCGATGGTGGAGGCGTTGATATAGACGATGCCGGTGGACAGCTCCCGTTCCAGGCGGGCGGTCACATTTACGTTTTGACTGAAGATTGACGAGGATAGCCCGAAGGGGAGGGTGTTGACGATGTTGATCGCTTCGTCCAGGGTTGCAAAGGATATCACGCTCACCACCGGACCGAAGATTTCTTCCCGTGCTATGCGCATGCTTGGCGTAACATTGCTGAAAACCGTGGGGGCGATGAAGAAACCGTGGGCCAGGTCCCCCTCATCGAGCCTGCGTCCTCCGGTCAGCAGGGTCGCTCCCTCTTCCGTGCCAATGCGAATGTAGTCCAGTACTCTTCTCCCCTGGGAGTCGTTGATCAGTGGACCCAGGTGTGTGGCAGGCTCCAGCCCCGCACCGACTTCCATTCTGGCGGCCCGTTCGGCGAACAGCTCCACAAACTGTTCATATACCCGTTCATGGACGATGATCCGACTGGCTGCCGTACAGCGCTGGCCAGTGGTTCCGAAACCGCCCCAGATTGCGCCCTCCAGGGCCAGTTCCAGGTTAGCGTCGTCCATGACGATGATGGCGTTCTTGCCCCCCATTTCCAGAGCCAGGGGGCGGTGCAGCACGGCCAGGAGCCGCTCCAGCTGCTCTCCCGCGGCGCAGGAACCGGTGAAGGATGCCGCGTCCACGTCCGGATGGGTCATCAGGTATTCCCCCACCACATCACCCGGACCAAAGACCAGATTGACCACGCCGGAGGGGATGCCCGCTTCGGCCAGAATCTCCACCAGGGCTGCCGCGCAGACCGGGGTGTCCGAGGACGGCTTGAGGATGACGCTGTTACCGCAGATCAGGGCCGCGAACAGTTTCCAGGCCGGGATAGCAATCGGGAAGTTCCAGGGGGTGACCAGCGCTACTACACCTAGAGGCTCCCGCACGCTCTTGCAGTCCTTGTCCGGCAGCTCCGAGGGGACGGTTTCTCCCTGGAGTCGACGACCCTCACCGGCCATGTAATAGGCGATATCGATGGCTTCCTGGACATCCCCCAATCCTTCCGAAATTACCTTGCCCATTTCCCGTGTCACCAGTTCAGCAAGCCGCTGTTTGTTTTTGACCAGCAGTTCGGCTGCCCGAAACAGGATTTCGCCACGCCGGGGGGCGGGCAATCGTCTCCATCCCGAATGGGACTGTCGGGCCGCCGCGACCGCTTGGTCAACATCGGCAAACCCCGAGAGGGATACCTCAGCCATCACATCGCGATAGTCGGCCGGATTGCGGCTGATGAAACGCTTTTCCGCAAGGGCATCGGTCCATGATCCTGCAATATAGTTTCTGATTATGTCAGTCATGGGGCGCCTCCTTCGATTCGTTAAAAAAAGTATACCAGATTTCCGCTTGTCCATCAGGCCGTGCGCTGATTATGGGCGAAGTTTGCGAAAACTTGCAGAGCGAAGAGCCTGTGCTATTCTTTTGACAGGTACCTATTTTCAAGGTGACAGGAGGCCCCATGTACGGCGCGGACAGAATTTATAAAAAAGTGGAGATTATCGGTGTTTCCAAGACGAGCATCGAGGCTGCCATTGAAACGGCAGTGACCAAGGCGCGTAGCTCCCTTGACAAACTTTCCTGGTTTGAGGTGCAGGATATCCGGGGGCATATCGGTGATGATGGCAAGGTCTCCGAATACCAGGTGGTGATCAAGGTGGCGTTTCAGCTGAAGGAATAATTGTTGATACCATTCTCGATCGGAAGTCTAGGGAGGAGCAGTATGGACAAAAAAGATGCTTATCGTGAGAAGCTTGATGCCCAGCTCAAGGAATGGAAGATAAAGATCGACCAACTGGAATCCAGGGTAGCTTCGGCTTCCTCGGAGGTCAAGGACGAGTTGATCAAGGAAATTGAAGGGCTCCGTCGGCAGAAGACGGTTGTGCGGGAGAAGTGGAATGAGCTGCAAAAAACGGGTGGCGAAACCTGGGATAAGATGAAGGATGGTTTGGAAAAGGCCAGTACCGAGTTGAAGGAAACTTTGGACAAGGTTATTAACCGCTTCAAGTAGCACCGAATCCCAATGTTGTCTCAGGTAGAAGAGAAAAAATGGGTCTGCAGCACTGCAGGCCCATTTTTTTGGATCGAATGATGGTGTGGAACTCCCTCTATCATGGAGACGGTCCCCTGTCCTCCCCTTACCCCCTCCTGAGGAAGGGATTGGTAAACAGTTCAATGGCGATGGTTGAGGAAGGTCCGTGGCCAGGGTAGATTCTTGTGGTTTCCGGCAGGATGGCAAGGCGTTCACGGATTGAACGTACCAGAACCTCCATGGAACCTCCCGGAAGATCGGTTCTTCCTACCGAGCCGTTGAAGAGGGTGTCTCCCGTAAAAAGGTCCCCCGTTTCTGCGCTGTAGATGCAGCAACCTCCCGGTGAATGTCCCGGCGTGTGGATGATCCGTAAGCGGTAGCTACCGAATTCGATAACCATGCCGTCGGTCAGAAAACTGTCCGGTTCAGGAGAATTCTCCACCGTTACCCCGAAACTCCTGCCGGCATCCTTGGCCATGGAAAGCAGGAAGGCATCCTTTTCGTGGATCAGAAATGTGGCGCCGGTGGCTTGCAAGAAGGCCCGATTTCCTCCGACGTGGTCAAAGTGACCGTGGGTATCAAGGAGGTACCTGATGGTCAAACCAAGTTTGTCGATGCGGGCAAGCAGTCTGTCAACACTTCCCCCCGCATCGATGACGACACCCTCATGGCTTGTTTCACAACCCAGGATATAGCTGTTGACCTGCAGAGCACCAACCGGAACCGTTTCAATGATCATTGTTCTGCCTTCTGAACTGTTACTCCCTGGATGATACCGGATCGTTTCGGGTTACCCCTGGGGCAATCCTAGGCATAAGACATTTACTGGTCGGTGTCAAGGACAGCTCACGGATGATTCGGGAATTGGAAAATCAGGATTGGTAATGGTGTCCGTTTTCGGTGGTAACAGCAGCATCAGCTCGCGCATGAATGCAGGCAGGTCATCCGGCTGACGGGATGTCACCAGTCTGCCATCCACCACAACCTCACTGTCCAGGTATTCCGCGCCTGCGTCCTGGAGATACTTGGCAACGGTTCGGCAACAGGTGGCCCGGCGGCCGTTGAGTAGTCCCGCGGAAACAAGAATCTTCGGGCCATGACAAATGGCTCCAACCGGCTTATCGGCGTTAAAAAAAGCACGGACAATGGTCTGAACCGACGGCTTGTCGCGAATTTCCGCCGGCGCCTTGCCTCCCGGCAGGATCAGGACGGCGTAATCGGCCGGGTCGACATCGACAAAGATCTTGTCAACCAGCACCGCGTAGCCATGCTTGCCGGAGATGCTGCCGGTCTCGCTGGCGGCAATATCCACCCCATATCCCGCCTCCTGCAGTCGGTAGAGCGGCACCAGTAATTCCAGATCCTCAAAGTTGTTCGCGCTCAAAATCAAAGCTTTCATCATTCATCTCCCTGCGGCCGCGGCCGCTTTTGTTGTAAATGTGCCAGTTTAGTGGTATGGGCGCCTCTAATCTAATTTGTTGAGGTGGGAAAAATTCCTGTGTGTGCCATAAAATGTATCTCCTAATGATTCGCTGTCCAGCAAGATTTTGAGAAAGTTAACTGGATGGCATGCGGGTGGTCCGAGCATGCCGCTCTCACATTTGGTCTACACCTTGACGCTGGCGCGTCTTCCAGTGTATGAAGTGGGTACATTTTCAAAGCTTTGGGAGGTTGCTCTATGCCAATCTACGAATTTTACTGTTCTGACTGTCATATCATTTTCAATTTTCTGTCCCGACGGGTGAATACCGACAAACGACCCGCCTGTCCGCGTTGCGCAAAGCCGGGACTGGAACGGCAGGTCTCGCGGTTTGCCTTTTCACGTGGGCGCGACCAGGAGCCTGAGGTTGAGGGAATGCCCGATCTGGATGAACAACAGCTGGAAAGAGCCATGATGTCCCTGGCCGGGGAGATGGAAGGGATCGACGAGAATGACCCACGCCAAATGGCGCGCTTCATGCGTAAATTCTCCGATACAACCGGAATGAAGCTGGGGGATGGCTTCGAGGAAGCGATGCGGCGTCTGGAGTCGGGGGACGATCCGGAGTTGATTGAGGAGGAGATGGGCACCCTGTTTGATGAAGAGAATCCTTTCTGCCGACAGGGGATCAGGAGGTGGAAGCAGAAATGCTTGCCGCCCGATCATGACGAAACACTGTATGTTCTTGAGTAGAATGTCTGAATCCTTTGCCCCCATGGACCGCTCGTCACGAAATCGTCTTACCGAAAACCTGCTCCACAAATTTGCCGGAGAGACCCTTTTTGATGCCATTGCCCGGGCGGTCTGCCGTGCCGGCTGCCTGCCGCGCAAGGAACTGTACGAAGCCTGGGAGATTGCCCGGCGGGTGCGGCGGCGCTTCAGGGGCGGGCGGGTGGTTGATCTGGCCTGTGGTCACGGCCTGCTGGCGCAGATTCTTCTGTTACTGGATGACAGCTCCCCCCTGGCCCTGGCCGTTGATCGCTGTATCCCCAAGAGCGCCGCAACCCTGGCGGCATCGATGAACGGGGCGTGGCCACGTCTTGGGGACCGAATCGGGTTTGTTGAAACTGATCTGGAGGATGTGGAGTTACGGCATGATGACCTGGTCGTTTCTGCCCATGCTTGCGGTGGTTTGACTGATCTGATTCTGTGCCGGGCGGTTACTGCCCGGGCCAGGGTTGCGGTTTTGCCCTGTTGTCACGACCTCAAGGGCGCCAATCTGGGCGGTTTGGAGGGGTGGCTGGATGGTCCGCTGGCACAGGATGCTGCCCGCGTATTTAAGCTGCGCACCCAGGGCTATCGGGTGTTCACTCAGCGGATCCCGGGGGATATCACACCCAAAAACAGACTGCTGATGGCTGAGCCGGAAGAGAGACAAGGCGGGACACGCATCAATGATCACCGATGAGCCTGTCAGGCCTTCACACCTCCGCATTCCAGCTACCCAGCCGATGGCTCTTCGCATGTAAAAGATATGCTTTTGACTTCTTCGTCAGCCCTTCTCCCGAGGAAATTTCCTTGGGCACCAAAAACAGTAGAATCCTGGAAATGACGCTTCAGCGCTGTGGTGGCAACAAATCCCAGGCCGCTACGATCCTCAACGTTAACCGCACAATGTCCTACCGCTAAACTGTTTTGTCCCCTTTGGCCACACTTTGTCCCTCTCAGGGACAATCCCTTTTTTGATAAAACTTCCAAATGACTGAAAATAGAGAGTTAATGCGTTTGGCATCGTTTGTGTAGCTATACGTCTGCAGGAACGTTATTTGCCATGAGAGTGTCCCTTTCGGGGACAACATGGAAAGAGGTGCAGAATGTCGCAAGTCGAAATTGAGCGTTTTCTGGGCAGATGCATTACCGATGCGGACTTCAGGGTTAGGGCAGCGACCTCGCTTGACAGTGCGTGCTATGGCGAGGGATTCACCCTGTCAAATGAAGAGAAGTCGTTTCTGCGTCAGGTTGATTATTCGCAGTTCAGATCGCTTGCAGAGGCCCTTGATGACTCCATCAGGAGAAGGTGACGGATAGTAAGCATACTTACGGAGAAAGAATCATGACAACACACACGGAACATTTCAAAACGGACAAACCGGGAACAGTCGATCACTCTGATGCGATTGACTGGAGTGTACTTGATGAACTGAAGGCTCTCCAGAGACCGGGTAAACCTGATTTGCGGAGACAGTTGATGAGTGTCTATCTCAGTACTTCACCATCTTTAATGAATAATGTCATTACGGCGGCAGAGACGAAAAACGGGCAGTCGCTGATGAGCGCGGCCCATGCCTTGAAGTCGAGCAGCGTGAGCATTGGAGCGAATATTCTCGGAAAAACCTGTTCCGAGTTGGAGCAACTCGGGAAAACCTCACAATTAGACAATGTCGCGACAATTGTTAAGCGGGCCGAACATGAATTCATTGCCGTCTGCGCCGCCTTCCGCAGCGCACTGGAACACAATTAAATCGGCATCACCGTCGATACACAAAAAGGAGTATCACATGACTAAGGAAAAACCTTTGTTCAGTATTCGGATGACAATCAAGCTGGGTGCGGTTCTGTGCTGTCTCCTTGCGGGCGCTGTCGTATCAACAGCGGCATATGCTGCGGAATCGGCGCAAGCGCCGGCAGACCAGGTTGCCGGAGAGCATCCGCACGCACTGACCCTGCAGCAGTGCATCGATATCGCCCAGGAAAAGAACCATTACCGGGTCGCTTCCCGCTACGGCATTGAAATCGCCGAGGCCCAGCACCGCCAGGCCCTGTCGGGCTACTGGCCCCAGGTCGGTGCCAAGGCCAGCTATACCATCATGGATGAAGACCCCAACTTCATCTTTCCCGGCAGAAATATCTCCATGCCGGCGGGAACCGCCCTGGTGGTGCAAACACCCGTTGGACAGATTCCGCTTACTTCTCTGCCGATCCCGGATCAGAACGTCAAGCTGATGGACAAGAAGAATTTCGTCGCCTCCCTCAATGCCACCCTGCCGATTTATACCGGCGGCCAGGTCAGCGCCATTGTGCGTCAGGCTGAGCAGGGCATGAAGGCCGCCCGTGAAGAGGCTCGCCGCACCGATTTGCAGGTGGTCTACGACACCACCCGCTATTACTACGGTGCGGTCCTGGCCCGCGAGCTGATCCAGATCGGCCGGGACGCCCTGACCCGCATGGAAGTGACCCTGGAACTGACCGAAAACCTCTATACCAAGGGCTCGGGCAAGGTCAAGAAGACCGACTACCTGCGCAACAAAACCGTGGTAGAATGGCTACGCACAACGGTCACCGCCCTGGAGGCCAATGAACAACTGGCCAGGGCGGCCTTGACCAACTCCATGGGCATGGACTGGGAAAGCCCGGTGGAGCCCGCCCCCCAGGAACTGCCCTTTGTTCCGGCCAGTGCCGATCTCAAAAGCCTGGTCAGCGGCGCCTACAGCTTCAACCCGGACTGGGCCCGCCTGGAAGCCGGTCTGGATGCCGCCGCGGCCAAGATAGACGAGGCCAAAAGCGGTCATTTTCCCAAGATCGGGCTGTTCGGAAACCTGACCCACATCGAGAATTCCTATGACAAGGGCATCGTGACCGCCGACAACAGAACCTCTTGGTCCATCGGGGTCGGCCTGGAACTGCCGCTCTTCAACGGCATGCGTACCACCAACGAGGTGCGCGAAGCCAAGGCTCGCCTCCAGCAGCTGAAGCAGCAGCAGTTCCTGCTCAAGGAAGGCATCGCCCTGCAGGTCAAGCATATCTTTATCCAGCTGATGAGCACCCAGCAGCAGAAGGTTTCCTCCGAGTCTGCTGCAAATTCCTCCGAAGAAAACCGGGCACTGAACGAGCGCGCCTATCAGGAGGAGCTGGTGGAAACCAAGGATGTCATCGAGGCCCAGCTGATCGAGTCCCTGATGAAAGCCCAGTACCGCAAGGCGCTGTATGATCACCTGGAAGCCCGCGCCAACATGGATTACGTGGTGGGCAAGCAGATAACCGATATCATTTCCAGTACTCCACAGCGCTAGATTCCAGGAGTCCCCATGCTGTTCCGGACACATGTAATCGTTGGTAGTATCGCACTGGCACTGCTTTGCAACCTGGCCTGGTGCGCGCCGTTGCAGGCGGAAACGGTGCGTAAAAGCGGCTCCCTGACTATTGGATACTCGGCCCAGGTGTTTTTTAACGTTGACCCACGGGACGTGATCGGCCTGACAAAGGTCTGGGCGAGCCTGGCTGACCGAAATTTGAAACAGAGCGGGGACACGTCCGTTGTTATATTCAAGACCCTTGCCGAGGCGGAAAAAGCCCTGGAGCATAACGAAGTCGATATACTGGTCATGATTCCGGAGGAGTTCATTTCCCTGCGGACCAGAATCCCCCTGACGCCGGTTTTGTCCGCCGATTACGGCAAGAACTTTTACGACGAACTGTTCCTGGTGGTGCGCAAGGACAGCGGCATTACCCGCATCTCGCAACTGCGCGGCAAATCCCTGCGGGTGGAGACGGGACAAAAAGGTTCTGTTCCGCTGCAGTGGCTTGATCAGATCATTCTGTCACGGACCTCGTCCGGCGCCAAGGGGCTGTTCAGCAACATCAGCGAGATTCCCAAGGCGAGCCAGGTTCTCATGCCGGTTTTTTTCAAGCAGTGCGATGCATGTCTGGTAAGCCAGACCTCCTTTGACGTCATGTCCGAGCTGAACCCGCAGATCGGCCGGCAACTGCAGGTTCTTGAAAAATCGCCCGGCTTTGTCACCGGAATTCTGGCTGTACGCAAGGATGTCCGCAACCCCAGGCGCGACGCCATGGTGGAGATCCTGCAGGACATGCACAACGACCCGAAGGGGAAACAGCTCCTGACCCTGTTCAGGATCAACCGTCTGGTTCCCTTCAGGCATGAGCATCTGGCAGCTGCTGAAAAAGTCATCCGGGACCACCGTAACAAAACCGAAAGGGCGGTACTGAAAAAATACTGGTTCTTCAGCAGAATTTGTGGGTTGTTGGCGATAACGGAAACACCGCCATTT
>JACAAY010000104.1 GCA_013377095.1 Desulfuromonadales bacterium | reverse complement strand
GTCATCGACAGCTATCGCGAAAAAGGCATCAAGGCCGGGCTGCTCAAGCCGCGACTCTATCGCCCCTTTCCCTCTCAGGAGGTTGGTCAGGCGCTGCAGCACCTCAAGGCGGTTGCCGTACTTGACCGTTCGGACAGCTTCGGCAGCTCCTTCGGCCCGCTCTACCTGGATATTGCCGGTGTACTCTATGGCAGCCGGCAGCGGCCGGTGTTGATCAACAAGATCTTTGGGCTGGGGGGCAGGGACTACATGCCCGAGCAGGCCGAGCAGGTGCTGGACGAGCTGCTGGCCATCGCAGCAGGCGCTCCGGTGCGCTGCGCCAAGGAATACATCGGCGTAAGGGAGGCAGCATGCTGACACCACTCAATCTCAGGGAGCTGTCAAAACAGCCGGAACTGTTCGCCCCCGGCCACCGCATGTGCACCGGTTGCGGCGCGCCGATTGTGGTCAAAATGGTCATGATGGCTGCCCAGTATCCGCTGGTGGTGGCCAATGCCACCGGCTGTCTGGAAGTCTCCACCAGCATCGACAGCTTTACCTCCTGGAAGACCCCCTGGATCCACAGCGCCTTTGAAAACGCCGCAGCCACCCTGGCCGGGGTGGAGACCATGTATCGCTCGCTGAAAAAGCAGGGCAAGATCAGCGACGACATCAGGTTCATCGCCTTTGGCGGAGATGGCGGCACCGCCGACATCGGTTTCCAGAGCCTGTCCGGCGCCATGGAGCGCGGCCATGACATGACCTACATCTGTTACGACAACGGCGCCTACATGAACACCGGCATCCAGCGCTCGTCGGCAACCCCTTTCGGCGCCGATACGGCCACCAGCCCGGTGGGCAGCGAAAGCCAGGGTAAACTGCAACAACGCAAGGATATGACCAGGATCATGGCCGCCCATGGCATCCCCTACGTGGCCCAAGCCTCCCCCGGCAACTGGCAGGACCTGATGAAAAAGGTCCGCAAGGCGCTGGACATCAGGGGACCCAAATTCATCAACATCATTGCGCCCTGTAATCGCGGCTGGAGGACACGGAACGACGACGCCATCCAGTTGTCCCGCTTGGCTGTGGAAACCTGCTACTGGCCACTGTATGAGGTGGAGAACGGCGTCACCCGCATCACCTTCACCCCCCGGGAGAAAAAACCGCTGGCCGAGTTTCTCAAGCCCCAGGGACGCTTCAAACACCTGTTTCAGCCGGGCAACGAATTGATGCTGGCGGAAGCACAGTCGCATGTGGATGCCTCGTGGGAACGGTTGCAGAGGGAGCAGGCCATGTATGCGCACCAGGAGAAGTGCGAGTAACCCGATCCAACGACAATTTGACTTACACAAGAAACGGGCGGCAACCTTTGGTGGTTCCGCCCGTTTCTTATTTTCGAGTGTATAATTATAACAGCTATCACGCAGCGTGAATACCATCGAATGGCTGCCGGAAGCGGAGGTACAGCGGAGATGAAGATTGGGGCGAGTATCGTTGTGCACGGCCGTGTCCAAGGGGTGGCCTTCCGTCATTACACCTGCGTTCGCGCCCGTGAATTGGGTATCACCGGTTGGGTCAGAAACCTGCCGAACGGCTCGGTGGCAGGACTGTTCGAAGGGGAGGAGGGGGCCGTACGGTCAATGGTGGATTGGTGCCATGATGGCCCACCTGCCGCGCAGGTTGAGCGGGTCGATGTACGTCAGGTGGAGTATGGTGGCGAGTTCGACGGTTTCGAGATCGCCTATTGAACTGAAATGGAGGGCGTAATGCCTGTCGGTAAAATTGGAGAACTATTAGTCCAGGCAAAGTTGATCAGTCAGGAGCAACTCGATCATGCCTTCGAGGTGCAGCAACTCACTCCTGGCCAACCGATCGGACAGATTCTGTGTCAGATGGGTTGGCTGAAAGCCAGGGATCTGGACCACGTACTCGATTTCAACAACAAACGCCGCAAGCTGGGTGAAATCCTGATCTCCCAGAACCTGATCAATGAGGAGCGCTTGAACAATGCACTCAAAATCAGCAAGGACGAAAAGATACCGCTTGGCCGGGCGTTGATCAGGCAGCACCTGCTGGATGAAGATCAGCTGGCTCGTGCCATCGCCTCACAACATGATCTGAAATACGTCAGCCTGGCCGGAGTTTACTTCGACCCGGCTCTGTCCAGCTTCATCAATGCAACCTACGCTCAACGTCTCCGTATCGTACCGATACGTTGCAGAGACAATATTCTGTCGATTGCCATGGCCTACCCGCTTCATCGGGAAGAACGCCTCCAGCTTGAAAACTGGTGCAAAATGACCATTGATATGGTTATTGCCAAGGAGAGCGATATCATTATCGCCCAGCAGAAGGTTTTCAAGATGAGCGGCGCTCCTGCTCTTGAGGAGCAAGGGTTTGAGCTGTCTGAAGACCAGATCCGCGATCCCGTAAAATCAAAGTATGTGGGTGACTTTATCAGCGCGGATGTGGACTTCCTGGTAAAGCGTCTGATTACCACCGGCATCATGCGGGGCGCCAGCGATATCCATCTGGAGTCCACCGAACATGGCATGATTGTTCGTTTTCGAATCGACGGCATCCTGCAGACGATCGAGTTGGGAGTAAGCGATGCGTTGATCAGCGCCAATGCGCGGCAAATGGTCTCAAAGATAAAAATTATGTGCGACATGGATATTGCGGAACGCCGCCGTCCCCAGGACAGCAGCTTCAAAATGAGCGTTTCCAAGGAAGGCAAACGGCGCAACGTCGATTTCCGCGTATCCACCGTTCCGACGCAGTTCGGGGAAAACGTGGTTATCCGTATCCTGGATAAGCGCAGTGGTGGTATCACCCTGGAGAAACTGGGATATTTCCCCGAAGATATTGCCACACTGCACAAGGCTCTGGAAAAACCGACCGGCATCTTTCTGGTGACCGGCCCCACCGGCTCCGGAAAGTCATCCACCCTCTATGCCGTGCTTTCACACATCAATCATCCTGGCGTCAAGACCCTGACTATTGAAGATCCGATAGAATACAGCATTGATGGAATTGTTCAGACCGAAGTAAACGAGATTATCGGCAACACCTTTGCCCGCCTGTTGCGGGCCTTCTTGCGCCAGGATCCGGATAACATCATGGTGGGTGAGATACGCGATCTGGAAACGGCCACCATCTCCATGCGGGCCGCCCTGACCGGCCATTCAGTTTTCTCGACCCTGCACACCAACGATGCCACCAGCGCCGTGACGCGTATGATCGACATGGGGGTTGAACCGAGCCTGATCTCCACCACGCTGCGCTACGTCCTGGCACAACGGCTGGTGCGCCACGTCTGTGTCAGCTGCAAAGTACCTTACACGCCCTCTGCCCAGCTTCAGTCCGAGTTGGGCATCCCGAACGGCAGCGGCATGGAGTTTTTTCAGGGGAAAGGGTGTCCCTCCTGCAATTTCACCGGTTTCAGCGGACGCCGTCCGATCGTCGAACTCTGGGTTCCGACCAGGGAGGAGCTGTTGATGGTTAACCGTCGTCCCGACAACCTTTCGCTTCGCAACATCGTCTTTTCCGTTCCCGGTCGTATGACCATGATCGAGAGCGGCTTCCGGCTGGTACAGGCTGGAGAAACCAAGCTGGAAGAGCTGCTGCGGGTCGTGCCCTATGAGCAGATCGAGGCCGGAAGGGAAAAGATCGCACAGCTGTTTGAGGCGGCCTGAACGAACGCCGACAGGGTGATCAACGTGCCATGTGCCCCTGGTGTCTCAATGAGAATTGTCCTTCACCAAAGCCTGTTTTCGTAGAATTCACGTGTGCGGTCATTTGGGCCAAAAAACAAGGGTGTATTTGGGTGTGTTTGCGGGTAATCGTTTTATTGAAGACACCTGAGCCGAACAAGCCGGAACCGGAAAAACGTTTACCACGCGACGGCGCAACGCCGCGACGAAAATCTTGAAACAAAAAAACCGTTTTCTTGTTTAATCCATAAGCTTTTTGTTTTTGCATTTGGTTGCGTTCATCGCGGCGTTGCGTGAGAAAAGTCTTTTATGGGTTACTCTTTGAGGTTGTCGGTTGCAATAGTTACAACAGCCCCCAGCAGATACCAGTCCGGCCCCTCCTAGACATTCCGGCGCAACTCGACCAGCTCATCCCCCCGATAGACCACCAACCCTGCTTTGGCCGCATCCGGATGTTCCGCCACGAACGTCTCGACGTTTTTGCCGTTTAACGCGGCCACATGTTCGTAACCGTCGTTATTTCAGAGTTTGGAGAAAACAGGAGGAATAGGCCCCGCTTGTCTCAGCGGGGCTCGTTATTTCGGGACTTGACGGACTGAACTACATCAAGTTCTTGCGGAAAAACGTGGCCAAATTTTCAAACGGGATCAGGTTTACCCGATCATAAAGATCCACGTGACCGGCTCCAGGAATAATCAGCAGTTCTTTGGGGTCACCGGCGAGCTTGTAGGCATCTTCGCTGAAATAGCGTGAGTGCGCATGTTCACCGGCGATCAGCAGAATCGGACGCGGAGAAATTTCTTTTATGTAGGTCAGCAGCGGGAAATTCATAAACGACAACGGATTGGTCGCCGTCCAGGCACCGGCCGAATTTGGAGAATTCCTATGATAACCGCGCTTGGTGCGATAGTAATTGAAGTAATCCACAACAAAACTGGCTTCATTGCCTGCCAGTTTTTCAGGCAAAATGCGGGGACCGGGCGCCGGGCTCCCGTTCTCGGCATCTTTCCAGCGTTGCTGGCTCAAGTGCTCCAGCATTTGGGTGCGTTGTTCAATGGTCATCTTGTCGTAGTAGCCTTTTGCCATAACACGCGACATATCGTACATACTTGTAGTAACTACGGCTTTGATGCGCTTGTCTACCGCGGCGGCGTTCAAGCTCATACTGCCGAAACCACATATGCCGATAACGCCGATACGATTGCGGTCAACACATGAAAGCGTACCCAAGTAATCCACGGCCGCACTGAAATCTTCGGTATTTATGTCAGGCGAAGCGACATTGCGGGGTTCACCGCCGCTTTCACCGGTATAAGACGCATCGAACGCAAGAGCAACAAAACCACGCTCCGCCATGGTTTGCGCATACAGCCCGGATGACTGTTCTTTTACCGCGCCAAACGGACCGCTAACCGCAAGTGCCGCAAGGCGCTTGCCGCCGCGATTTTTTGGCAGGTATACATCAGCCGCCAGGGTGATGCCATAGCGATTTTTAAATGTCACTTTCTGGTGATCCACCTTGCCGCTCTCAGGAAAGGTTTTGTCCCATACGGAGTTGTCTGCAATTTTGCTCATTTCGGCTCCTTGACTTTCTTGATTGAACAACCCAAACGCCGTGATAAAAAGCACAGCAAGAACCATCAATATCTTTTCCACTTGCATCCTCCCGTTGCTATGAGCCCTTTCCCTGTTTCTTGTGCTTAGGGGTAGTGTCCATCTGGAAACTCGGATGAGGCACTAGCAGTTTCGACCTTGGTACCTGATTGCGGCAACCTCTTGTATTCTTCGTCTGAAACCGGCTCCAGCCATTCGTTGGAGGCTTCCTCGGCCGGAACTTCAACAGCCACATGAGAGAACCAGCTATCCTTCGCGGCTCCATGCCAATGCCTGGTTTCCGGAGGGATGTTGACCACATCGCCGGAGCGCAGCTCCCGGGCGGGTTGACCCCATTCCTGGTACCAGCCGCGTCCTCCAGTCACGAGAAGGATTTGCCCGCCCTTATGGTGGATATGCCAGAAATTGCGGCAGCCGGGCTCAAAGGTCACGTTGCCTATGATTACTCTTTCCGTTGACAGCATGTTCAGATAGCTGGTGCCGGTAAAATATTTGGCATACGCCTCGTTTTTTCCGCCGCGGGGGAATATTCCGCAGCTTGCCGTATCATCTTGTTGCTGACTGATATTTGCGTTTAGAACCTGGTCAAGAACGGTTCCGGCATTTTCCGCCACCTTCGGACCGCACTTGGCTCGCAGGACGTTCACGAATTCCCGCAGCTGCTCCGGGGTCAGGCCGTTATGCATGCCGATATTCATATGAGCTTGCAATTGGGCATTAACGCCCTCGATATTGGCCAGGGCGGCTATGGTCGCCAGTTCCCGGTCCTGCCAGTTCAGCACGTCGCGCTGGAAGATGTCGCCGAAAAGGTGGGCCTTCAAGAACCGGTCAATGACCGGGGCAAAGTCATAAAGCGACCCCGTCACGGGTTGACCGACCAGCTTTGTCTGGTTTTCCGTACCTGATGCAAGGATGTCTTTGTCAGTCGGGACGGGGCTGGCCTCATTGCCTAACTTGTCCTTGATGCCCTTCTTTCCGCGCTCTTCCATAACAGACATGAACGTGCCGATGCCGTTTAGGCTCCGGGGAAAGCCCGCGTAGGCGTAAAGCTGGACGAGGATTTCCTTGATTTCATTGGCGGTCAACCCGGCGTCAAGCCCCTCGTTCAGGGCCGTTTTCAGTTTGTCCAGGTCGCCGCTGGCGGTGAAGGCCGCAATGCTGACGATGCTTTTCTGTCTCATGTTCAATCCTTCGCTGTTCATGGTCCGTGCCTCCGAATATGGCCTCGCGTCGGTGTTTAATTCACTGGCGGTCCGGCATCCTTCCTAACGTATGGTGTAGCCGCCATCGACAACGAGCGCGTGGCCGATCACGAAGCCGGCGCCGGGGCTGCACAGCCAGAGAACGGCGGAAGCGATTTCCTCCGGACGCCCCATACGCCCATTGGGCTGGGCTTTCAGGATGTCACTCATGAGTTCCGGCTGTCTGGCCACCATCTCCGCAACCATCGGCGTATCAATGGTGCCGGGGCAGACGGCGTTGATCCTGATCCCCCGCATGGCATATTCCAGCGCGGCGCTCTTGGTGAGCCCGAGCACTCCGTGCTTGGTCGCGTGGTAGATCGCCAGGCCGGGATTGCCGATCAGGCCGCCGATGGAGGAGTTATTGACGATGGCGCCGCTCCCCTGCTCGCGCATCCTGAGCAGCTCGTATTTCATGCAGTTCCAGACACCACGGAGATTGATCGCCATCAGGCGCTCAAATTCTTCGCCGGTGGCGTCGGCCGTTTCAACGGCGGGAACCTGGATGCCGGCGTTGTTGAAGGCCGCGTCCAGCCGCCCGAAGGTGGAAACGATCTTCCCGACCATGGCCGCCACCTGGGCTTCGTCGGTCACATCGCAGCGGATGGCCAACGCCCTGTGTCCCCCGGCGGCAAGCTCCTCCGCAACGGAATGAACCGCGTCATCGTTGACGTCGGCCAGCGCCACCGTGGCGCCAACCTCCGCGAAAGCCCTCACCGTTGCCAGTCCCATGCCCGAGGCTGCTCCGGTAACCAGCGCTACCTTATCGTTGAAATAATTGTTCATGGTTAAAGTGCTCCTTTCCGTATCTTGTTGCCCAATAGATTTCATCCTATCCCCGATGTCGAAAATGAAGATAGATCGATCCTTGAATATTCTTGCCTGATCGTACAAATTTCTTTCTGAAATATTGTGTGGCGGAGCCGGGATTGATAGTATGATTGCCTTGGGTGAGAGTGCAGTTTCAGAAAAAATAGGCAGATGCGGAGGGCATATGATTGACAGAATGGAAATGACTCTTGGCACGTTGCGAGAGAGTATTGCCCGATGGACAAATAACGGCAATCTGTTTCCCAGCGCGATCCAGGCCCTGTCGCTTTTTCGCGAGGACGCGCCCACAGAACCCATGGGTGTCGTGTACGAACCGAGTATCTGCCTGGTCGTCCAGGGGGCGAAGCGCGTACTGCTGGGCAATGAAACCTATGTCTACGACGACCGCCATTACCTGATCACGTCAGTGAACCTGCCCACATTAGTTCAGGTCATCAAAGCAAGCAGAGAAAGGCCGCTGCTGGGGCTCAAACTTACCTTCGATATCCACGAGGTTTCCCAGTTGCTGGTTGACGGCAATTTTCCCCATGACCGGACACGGCAATCCGGTCATGGTATGGCGGCCAGCGAAATCACCCTGCCGCTACTCACTGCCATTCAACGCCTGATCGACCTGCTCGATGAAGAGCATGACATCCCGATCCTGGCGCCGATCATCCGGAAGGAGATCGAATATCTTTTGCTTGTTGGAGAACAGGGGGCGCGCCTTCGTCAAATCGCGTCGGCGGGGAGCCAGAGCCAGCAGATAGCACGGGCGATTGAGTGGCTGAATAACAACTTCACTCGGCAGCTTCGTATCGATGACCTGGCCTCCCGGGCACGCATGGGAACAGCGTCGTTCTATAACCATTTTCGCTCCATGACCGCATTGAGCCCACTGCAATACCAGAAGCATCTGCGCCTTCACGAAGCCAGGCGTCTGATGCTTGCCGAGTCGCTTGACGCCGCCACCGCCGCGTTTCAGGTGGGGTACGAAAGTCCTTCCCAATTCAGCCGAGAATACAACCGCTTGTACGGCGCTCCGCCGCTACGGGACATAGCGAAGCTCCGCCAGATAGCAGCTACGGAATAGTTATTCATGTAACCCTGTAATAAAAAGGAGCAGGGGATCAATACGCATCAGGTTGGTTTTGCCGTCCATGGCTGTGGGCAAGACACTCTTTCCGCCATTGCACAGCGGTGCGCCCCCACGATAGTTTGATGAATAACGGTTCCCCCATGACTTATGTGTAAGGGTACGTTTGGCAGAAAATGCGTGCTGGTTGTCATTGCGACGCGAGACCGGACATGGCAGAATTACCCACATGGACAGATTCAAGCAGTCGATAGCATGCAACGAAGCAACCATAAAAAGGAAGGTTGCCGTGCTGATGTATGATGGATGCGAGATCATCGATGTCAGTGGTCCGGTCGAAGCCTTTGATATGGCAAACCGCACGCTGACGGAGCAGGGAAGGGGACATCTCGGCTATGGTGTCTCTCTTCTGGCGAAACGGTCCGGTCTCGTGTCGACGTCTTCAGGTGTCAGGATGGCAGCCGATGGATGGGAGGAGGGTGGGCAGGCACTGGATACGCTGATCATACCGGGCAGTCCGGACGGTGCGTTGTCTCAGGTAGTACAGGATGGGGAGCTGCTTGCCTGGCTCAAGAAAACAGCTCCTCAGGTACGTCGTCTGGTCTCCGTCTGCACGGGTGCGTTTGTTCTGGCCGAGGCCGGATTTCTTGATGGGCGCAGGGCAACGACCCACTGGATGGATACGGAACGTCTGCAGCGCCAGTTTCCGGGTATACAGGTTGAGCCGGATGCCATTTATGTCAGGGATGGCGCAACCTATTCGGCTGCGGGAGTCACGGCCGGTATCGATCTGACGCTGGCATTGATTGAAGAGGATTTTGGCCGAAAACTGGCCTTGGCCGTTGCCCGGAGGATGGTGGTGTACCTGAAGCGTCCGGGTGGCCAGACGCAGTTCAGTAGCTGCTTGCGGGCCCAGATGGTTCAGGATGGGCCACTTTCGGCGATTACGGCATGGATCAACGAGAATTACCGCGCATGTCTTTCCGTACAGGTTCTGGCGGAGCGCGCCAACATGAGTCCGCGCAACTTTTCAAGAGCATTTCTCAATCAAACCGGTGTAACCCCCGCAAAATATGTTGAACTGGTCCGGATGGAGCATGCGGTTTGCCTGATTGAAGACAGCCGGAAGCCTGTCGCCGCCATCGCGCAGGAATGCGGATTTGTCTCTGCCGAACAGATGAGGCGGGCTTTTGTGCGTCACTTGGGGATTGGCCCTCTTGCCTATCGAGAGAGGTTTTAAAATGCAGTATGCATTGAAAAAGGGAGAAGTGTTCAGTTTCAGATCAACTGCCGGGAGCCAGGTCATTCTGGTTGCTGATGGCGGGCTCTGGATCACCTGCACCGGTGATCCGCACGATTATCTCCTGGTGTCAGGTGACCGGTTCCGGGTTGAAGCACACCAGGACATTACCGTTGAGGCGCTGCGCGACGCTTCGTTTACCCTTTCCGTTGCACAAGCGGGAGATCCGTTCTGTTACACCGTACGGCTCAGCGCTCAACTGTGACCAGGATCTGTTCCCGCATCAGTTTTTCAAACCTTGCAACGTCACGCTTCTCCTGATGGAAGCGGCGATAGCTCCTGTTTTTCAGCACCAGTTCTCTCAACACCTCTTCTCCCTTTCCCTTCATCAGGTTTGCATTCCCATCCATAACCCCAGCGGTACAAACAGCAGCGAGGCCAGATTGCCCAGCAGGACGATGGCGGCGACCCTGTCCGGTTCCTGTTGGTAGTGCTCCGCCATGATGAAGCAGAATACCGCCGGCGGCAGAGCGGCAAACAGGTACATCAATCCTCGCTGCTGGGCGGTCAGCGTCAAAAAAACATCCAGCAGGCGGGCCACGGCCAGGCCGGCCAGTGGACAGAAGGCTGCACCCTGCAGGCCGATCTTCCAGCAGCGGAAACTGACATCCAGCATGCGGATACCCAGGGCGAACAGCATCAGCGGAATACTGGCGTCTCCCATCATTTTCATGGCGCCGAACAGGGGCGCTGGAACAGCCAGGCCTGACAGAGAAAAGCCGATTCCCGCTATCATGGAGAGCATCATCGGGCTGGCAAGGAAGGCAAGAGGCGAACCCTTCCGGTTGCCGCGTCCCGACTCCAGGATGGTGATACCGACTGAGAAAAACACCAGGTTGCAGGCCATGAACAGGGCAATCATGGCCGGCAGGCCGGCTGCGCCAAAGGCAAAGAGTGCCAGCGGCAAGCCCATGTTGCCGCAGTTATTGTACATCATGGGTGGCACAAAGCTGCGGGTGTCGTAGCCCAGCATACGCGCCATTGGCCAGGCCAGTAGGCCGGAGCCGAGTGAGATCAGAAAACCGGCCAGGATTAGTACGGCGTTGCTTGTCAAATCGAAATCCCTGCCGGAGAGGGCGGTGAAAACCAACAGAGGGCAGAACACCTCCATGCTGACACGGTTCATGGTCGTCATGTCAGCTCGCGCAGAGTCGCCGCGCAGGCGGGCATACAGGTAGCCGGCACCAACGATGATGAAGACCGGCATGATGATAGAGATTATACGTTCCAACACTGCCATGGTGTATTCCTTTACCTCTTTCTTGTGAAGATACCAAAGGCTGCAAAAGTACATCAATGAGCACCGGACATCAATGTTCACACGATATGTGACTGGGGAACGATTGACCAACAAAAAAGCCCGCTTGTGCGGGCTTTTTTGTTGGTGCGGCACTCTGTTTACATCTGTTTCCTACTGAATAATAAAATTATCTATGGTCAGGTTGCCATAAACGATGGTGAGTATTCCATGAAGCCAGGAATAACCGGAATGGTTTTCAAACGCCGCGTCGTAACCACCATGCAAAATAAGGCTTACGGTGTTGTTGAGGGAGAAGTCTCCGTTGAACGTAGTTGCCTGGGCCTCCATGGTGAGACTGCTCCCAGGCAGGGCAAGTCCATAGGGTTCGATGAGTGACTGATAGTAGTTGTCGGGTGAGCCGGGAACCATTATGGGCGGTTTGCTAACGAAGGTGGCGTTTACGGTTGCGTCAGAGCCAAGGGTGAAGGAACAAGTGCCGGTGCCCGTGCACCCGCTGGCGGAACCGCTCCCGGACCAGCCGTTGAACAGGAAGGAGGCCGAGGGGGTAGCGGTAAGCGTGAAGGGGCTGCCGGCGTTGAACTGGACGCTGCAATTCGATGTGTCACAGCTGAACGTCGGGCCGCTCACATTTGTATTGGTGATCGTGCCGCCGCCGCTAATGCTGACATTGAGATCGTATGTGGCAGGGGTTACGGTATACGAAGTTATGACGACGTTACCGGCAACGCCGTGGGTTGTGTTGACGGCATAGAACTTCAACGTCGCACTGCCTGTGTTCAAGAAAAACGGACCGGTATAGGTCTGAACGGTGTTGGAGGTGGTGGGATCGCTGTTGTCGGTTGTGTAATAGATGGAATACGCATTTCCATTCACGGGATTGCTCACCGCAAGTGTTATCTGCTGGTTGCTGAGAATCGACCCGCCCGATGGGGACGCGCTGACCATCGGCAGAGGGATTGCAAGTACATTGGTCTGGCTGACGGCCCCGGTGTGGGTTACGTAGGTTCTCGTCTCCGCGGCGTACCCTGGAATGCTTGCCGTAACCGTGACAATGTCGCCCTCGTCGACATTCGGTACATAGAATTTACCGTCAGAAGCTGTTGTCGCTCCTCCACTCGTGTAGGTGACCGCATAGGGTGTTGCTGGATGTGAAAAGCTCGTGGCAGTGACTGTCGCCCCTGAAATTTGCGCATCGGTGTCTCCGTTTCTGACACGGGATGCAATCAAACCTTTGGTGGCAACACTAAGGCCAAGGGAAGTCAGGTTGGCATCGCTGAACATGTTATGTGCGGAAGGGGCCGTGAAAGGAGCCGTGAAGAGCAGGGTTGATGTGTAGGAATCACGATAGCCGCTGGCGCTGGCCTTGAGCGATACCGGGAGCCCGGAGGGGATCGTGATGGTGAAGACTCCCGATGCGTTGGTGGTGGCAGTGATGACGGGATTGCTGTTGACAAGAGTGACTGTGGCGTTGGGAATGGCGACTCCGCTTCCGCCCCCGGTTGAATTCTTGAGCGTCCCCGTGATGGTGGTGGTTGCCTGGAAGGCGGTGCTGCTGGCACCAGTGACACCGCCGGCCGTTACCGTGATCGGGCCGACAGGGGCATTTGACGGCACCGTTGCGCTTATCTGGGTGACGGAATCGACGGTGAATGATGTGGCGGGGACCCCGCCGAATGAGACGTTTGAGACCGCATTAAATCCGCTGCCGTTAATGGTGACGCTGGCACCTGACGCGCCGCTGGCGGGGGAGAAGTTGGAGATGGTGGGACCGCCGGCCTGCGGTGTGAAGCTTCCCTGGCTCTGCCCCTGGTTGCCGAACCCGTCATTCAGGTTGATCGACCAGTTGTAGCTTCCGGAGGTGAGCTGTTGCTGCGATGCTGAATTGTCCGAGTTGTAGAGGATGGAGAGTTGCGTGGCCGGAAAGTTGCTTTTGTCGCTGGGACTCCAGATCTGGTTATAGGGAAAAGAACTGGTGTTCATCCAGAGGGAAAAATCGTAAAAGCCCGCAGGCAGCGTCCCAGGGGTCTGCCAGGCGAGGAGCGATGTGTTGTTGATGACGGTAGTGTTCCCCAGGGGGAAGATAGGAGATGCCAATGCAGTCACAACACCGGTGATCTTGGGGGTAAGCGTTTCGGACGTGTTATCGGAATAAGCGACGGTTACGGAATAGATATCCCCAACCGACGGTTTTGTGGTGAAGTTCAGCATTCCGCCATTTTCACCGAAGGCTGCGCCCTTGCCGCTCCCCAGCGAAAGTCCCAGGTCAATGGGACTGCTCAGGTTGGGGCCGCTGTTGACGGTGACGCTTATTGGTCGCTTGAGCCCGCAGGCGATGCGGAACTGCAGCTGATAGGAACTGTTGTTCCAGTTATGGGTAGTGACGGATGTATTGCTGTTGGGCGCCGTCAGGGTGACGTCGGGGGCCGACGCCGTGGTTGCCCCAGAAAGGAGTATGAAGGAAGGTGACGCGCCACTCCCGTTCATGCCTGGTCCGGTGGCGTAGCCGGCTTGACTGGAGAAGCCGTCATTGTTCAGGTCGAGGATGGCATACACGCTGTAGGTGTCCGGCTGGACACCGCTAATCGTCCAGGTCGCCGCATCCCCAACCGTTGGGGCGACGCCTCCGATATAAAAACCGCCGTTGTTACCCTGGAGGGCGATGAAGAGCGGAGTGGAGGCGCTCTTTGTTATGCCGGCTGAATAGACACGGCCGGTAACGGTTGCCCCGCCGGTTTGCGCGGCAATGACTTTTGCTTTGCTGGTGGTAGTGGCGCTTCCTCCGCTGTTGATGGCTTTCACCGCAAAATGGAGAGTCGCATCAGGGGTAAGGCTGCTTATGAAAACGTGATACTCCCCGCCGCTGGCGGAAACGGTCTTGCTTCCAAGCGCTGTGCCGTCGTTAGCAGGGTCCGATCCGGTTCCCCAGTACAGGACGTAGGAATCGGCCAGTTCGGCATTCGGACCGCCCCCTCCATAGGGGCTCTTCGGCCCCTTCCACACGACGAGCGCGCCGTTGCTCGTGGTAACGACGTCGACAGAGTCCGGTCCTTGTGGCAGTGTCGGGGAACTGGTGACAGCCGGCAAGGCGAATTGGGGCGCCGCAGCATCTCCGCTGTTCACCGTGAAGCTGCCGCTGACGTTGGCCGGATCGTTGATGTGGAGCGTCCCGCTGTTGTCAATATCCATGAAAGCAGCCGCCTGATAGGTTCCATTGGGAACACCCTGGATGGTGAAGGGAGTTGTTCCCCCCACCGGGACGCTGATGCTGGTTCCGAAACTGGTGGAATTCGACTGGCCCGGGGTCATAAGGACAACATATACCCGGTTCGTGCCGTCGTTCTGTGTGCTTTTGCCCGTTCCATTCTGGATCGTTCCGCTGACAGTGTACGCCAGAGCGGCACCGGTTGAGAGATGCAGGAAAAAGAGGAATCCCCCCAGCAACCACCATAATCGTTCCTTCATTTTTTTCTCCTTTCAAAACAGGGTATGCAAAGCGTTACACGGATGTGCACAATTGCAAGCCCGCGTCTCTTACTGTTGGATTTGGGCGGTCCGCTGCCCCGGCAGCGTGATATACTTTTCAAGTAAAATATGTATCTAACATCACATGCGTAGTATTTTCATTAGAACAAATCGCTGCTGCCCTGAAAAGAATATAGCCTTGAGCGTGAGGCGCTAACATTCTGGAGAGCGAACATGAAAACCGTGGAAATGGATCTGTTTGAAAAATACAGGAATGAAATTGAGGGGCTGAAGGCTGAGAATGCCGAACTTCGCAGGTTGAACCATGAACTGGAGCAGCGTCTGCAAGACATTCATGGAGAGTACCTGCTGCTGCGCTACCAGTTCAAGGGACTGCCGAGCCAGGCCGAAATACTCAGGCTGCGTCAGGAGATGTTGACACTCAAGAAGGAGTTGCGGATGCGGGGATGGAGGGAAACCGGCTAAACCTTCACCCCGATCGGACAGACCGCAAGACAGCGAAAGCAAAAATACTGATTACCGATGAAGCCTGCCTGGTGCAGGCTCAGGTATTCCGGGCTCAGCACCAGATTCTTCGGCTCTTCCGGTGATGCCTCGCCAAAGCGGGACCAGGAGGCAATGCTGGCCCTTTTGTCGTAGGGCTGGCTGTTTTGAGGCATTTCAGCAGATCGGTCGATTCCCCGTTCCAGAACAAAATTGCGGATGCGTTCCTTCAGATCCTTGCACCTTTTCTGTGACCCTCTTTCATAATCCCCGCTTTTTGCAAAAAACCGCATTCATTCCATATTTACTCCACATTCTTGGGATATCAGAGAGCAGTACTATCCGAGCACTCGACCCCAAGAAAGGAAAACAACATGAGAAGATTACTCGGCTTTCTCCTCAGATGTGCCGTGATCCCCCTGTTTGCGGTGTTGGCAGGCTGCGGCACCTCATCAGTTCCGACCATTACGTCATTTTCACCGGCCAGCGGAGCTGTCGGCACGACCGTGACCATCACCGGCACCGGTTTCAGCACAACCGCGGCCAGCAATACGGTCAAGTTTAATGGAACGGCTGCTACCGTGACCAGCGCGACGAGCACTACTCTTGTCACGACGGTCCCCTCGGGCGCCACGACAGGGACGATCAGCGTCACCGTAGACGGTCAGACGGCGTCGACAACGTCAAGCTTTACGGTCATTCCCACTATGACCAGTTTCTCCCCATCGAGCGGTTCGGCCGGGACGATGGTTACCATCACTGGAACCGGCTTTGATGGCACAACCCTGTCAAACAATAGCGTTACCTTCAACGGTACATCGGCCACGCTCACCAGCGCCACCGGCACGAACATCGTTGCCACGGTCCCCGCCAGCGCGACCACGGGCGTGATCAGCGTGACGGTCTACGGTGTGTTGGTAAGTAGCTCATCAAGCTTTACGGTGAACTGACGCGTAGCTCATCAGTGTAAGTAATCACCGTTCCGGATCAGCCAATCCCTGATATAACCACAAAAAACGCCGTGGCCCTCAATACGATCTGGTCCACGGCGTTTTTGCATTCAATGTTCGACGTTGCAAACTTCTCCTACTCACTCCCCCCGCCCAGCACCTTGTAGAGCGTCACCAGATTACTGAGCTTTGTCAGGTTGACACTGATCAGCCCCTGCTGGGCGCTGTAGAGCGAACGTTGTGAATCCAGCACGTTCAGGTAGCTGGCGATACCTCCCTTGTAACGGGCCTGGGAGAGGCGGTAGCTCTCGGAGGTGGCCGTGGTCAGTGACTGCTGCGCCTCAAGCTGGTCCGACACAGTGCCGTTCTGGGCCAGGGCATCGGCCACCTCCCGGAAGGCGCTCTGGATGGCTTTCTCATACTGGGCCAGAAAGATGTCCCGGTCCCGTTCGGCAACGGTCAAACCGGCCTTGTTTCTGCCGTAATCGAAGATCGGCAGGGTGAACTGCGGCGCAAAGCCCCAGGCGAATGAACCGGGAGAGAAGAGCCCGGTCAGCTGATCACTGGAGGTACCGATGCTGGTGTTGAGGGTAATGCGGGGAAAGAAGGCCGCCCTGGCTGCGCCGATGTTGGCATTGGCCGCCTTGAGCAGCTGTTCGGCCTGCAGTATGTCGGGACGGCGCTGGAGCACCTCGGATGGCACGCCGGTTGGCAGATCACGCAGGGTTCCCACCGCGCTGAACCCGGTGGGCAAAAGCTCCACCGGCAC
>JACAAY010000103.1 GCA_013377095.1 Desulfuromonadales bacterium | reverse complement strand
GTGCTGGAGACATCAGCCGTGTTGCCAGGCCACATCTCGCAGGCAAGCGGGCGGCCCCGGTCATCAAGCAAAGCACCAACCACCATTTGATGCAGGTCGGGACGATGGTCCTTGTTATGACCAAACTCGCCAATGGTTTCGCCACCCTCTCCCTCGAAGTACAGCGAGGTGGTGTCGAGAAATACACGATCGAGGTCCGTAAAGAGATTGCGACGATAATCGAACATCTGCTCCTCGATTACATCCTTTGTACAGCGGGGAGCAAAAGGAGTCCGGTCTTTCTGATCAGAGATTTCTTCACCCAGAAAGGCCATGGCGCGATAGAGCTGATGCAAGGCGATCTCTTCCGCCCCCCCGATCACGTAATCACGGCACCATTTCTCGCAGTAGCGGTCGGAACCGGAAACGAAGAGGCGATGCAGCACAGTAAGAAACAGGGCGCGTTCCATAGAGAATCCGAACTTCCGATCAGAAACAAGGGAAGAGATGATGGAACTTATCCCGAGCTCTTTCCAGAGCCGCTCAAAGATCAAGGCCGGACCGATCTTCTTTGCGGAGGCAGAAACATTGCTCTTGTCGGACAGTACCAGCAAGGTTCTCTCGGAAAAGCGTGACAGAGAACGGACCAGGGATTCAATTTCTCCCTTTTCAGTCATCTGATCCATACGTCCAAGGGTTGCGATTACTCGTTGGACAACCTTACCCTTCTCGCGGCGGTTTTCTACGATCTGGAGATACTGGTTGTTCCCTGACTTCTTGACCCGTGCAAACATGGTGGCCTCCTGTAAAGACACCACTATTATATTCAGGCTTGGCTATCAATCAAGCCAATAAATCATGAGTTGTGGCACCACGCTTTTGGGCTTTTTTCGATATTTTCAAAGAGCTGCAAAACAAATTCAAACAGTTACAAGGCTGCCACCGCTAAATCCAGGCGGGAAGTGTAGAAGAAAAGTTAAACGACAGAACTGGCAGCAGCGGCCAGTTGTGGAATGATGCGTGATGAGTATCAGCTGTCGCCAATTCTTTGCCCCTTTAAAAAAACTTTCGGCTCCATTATTCCACGTTAGGCGAAAACACTCAGTGGAGCTACCCGGGGCTGTATCCTGTTTGCCCTGAGTATGGGAATCGTCGTATTGGTGGCGAAATAGACCGAAGGTTATGGCGTACCCTTTCCCCTGGAGGAATACGGCAAGCTCGCCGAGGCCATGAGCACCATGAAAGGCTCGGCCATTCTGACCATCAACGACCACCCGGCAATGCGCAAAACCTTCAAAGGCTTTCGTATGGAATCGGTGGATATCAACTACACAATCGGAGGGGCTGGAACAGGTAAAAGCAGGCGGGAACTGATCTTTCAAACTCGTTGATATTCGATGCCAAAAAGTGGTCCTAAAAACCAACTTTAACACCCCTTAAGCCGGCGGCTGTTTTAGCTGAAATCCTTCAATAAAAAAGGTGCCAAATCACCCGCCAACCACTGCCAAACCAATCGCGCCGCTACAGTGAGGAAATAGCTTATGAAGAATCACCCGCGATTGAACAATAAAAAAGGACTTAAGCTGTTACGCCTAAGTCCTTGAATATTTTGGTTGCGGGGAGAGGATTTGAACCTCTGACCTTCGGGTTATGAGCCCGACGAGCTACCAGACTGCTCCACCCCGCGTTAAGTAGACACACTTTATATCTGAATTGTTTTGGACTGTCAATCATTAATTGAATGACCTCTCAATTTTTATTCCCGTTCCGGAATGGCGATGGCTCCTTTACCGATCTTTCCGGCCAGTTCCTTGGCTGCGTCATGCTCAAGCTTCTTGCCCACCCGCACGCGGTACCAGATCCCCTTGTCACCCTGGTTGGATTCGTTGATGATGACATTATACCCTTTGCCAGCGAGCTTGCTTCTCGTTGCTTCAGCCTCAGACTTCAGGCTGTAGGAGGCAACCTGAACGGTAAAACCACTCGAATCACGGGCGGGTGCGGCCGTTTTTTCCGCAGGGGCAGGTTTTTCTGGTACCGGTTTCGGGGTGTTGGCGGACACCTGCGGTTTCCTGGTGATATTTGAGGGGATGGCTGCCTGGAGCGGCTGCTTCACCTTCTCATCTTTAGCGTTGACGCCGCTTCCCATGGGATTCGTTTTCTGCCCGCCGGGCAGGGTTTTGTAGAAACTCAGCTGCGGGTCAGGGGGTGATTGCGCTCCCGGAGTGGTCTGGGGCGTGGTTGTTGCGGGTTGTGGCTGTTGCGTCGAGGCATCCGTCTGGGAAGGTTCTGGTTTTGGGGGCACCGGTTGCGGCGGCACGGGCTCTGGTTTGGGTGCGTTCTCGATGCTGCTCTGCTCCGTTGCCGCCTGAAACGCTTTTTTTGCCGATTTTTGGGAAAAGAACCATCCAGCTCCGAAACCGGCAGCAAAGGCAATCAGCCCGGTGATGATAATCAGGCTGGTGATCATGCCGACAGGTTCTTTGCGCGGCCGGGGTTTGCTCTGGCTGGTGACGCAAGACTGTTTTGGTGGGCTGTAATCGATCCGCATGGGGACTCCCTTACATCCGTTCGGGCGCCGAAATTCCAAGAATGGAAAGGGCATTTTTCAACGTCTGGGCCGTACGTTTGAGCAGGTACAGACGTGCTTTGGTCAGGTCGGGATTTTCGGTAAGCACTCTATTTTTATTGTAGAAACCGTGAAAGCAAGCTGCCAGTTCCATCAGGTAGTGGGTCAAGCGGTGCGGCTCAAAAAAACTGGCGCTGTCATCAACGGTGTCGGGTAGAGCTGCCAGCAGTTTGATGAGCTGGAGTTCCTCTGCTGTTTCCAGTACTGCAAGTTCAGCTGGTCCGGTTTTTTCAGGGAGGGAATAGCCCTTTTCAACGGCATTTTCAAAGATGCTACAGATGCGGGCATGGGCGTACTGGACATAATACACCGGGTTGTCGGGCGACTGTTCCTTGGCCAGGTCGATATCAAAAACCTGCTGCGAGTCCGGTTTGCGCATGATGAAAAAGAAACGGGTTGCGTCACGCCCCACTTCATCGATCAGATCACGCAGGGTAACGTAGCTGCCGGCGCGTTTGGATATCTTTACCTCTTCACCGCCGCGCATGACCGTGACCATCTGGTGCAGGACGTATTCCGGCCACCCCTGGGGGATGCCGCGGTTAAGCGCCTGCAGACCGGCGCGTACGCGGGTGATGGTGCTGTGATGGTCGGAGCCCTGTTCATTGATGACCCGGGTGAAGCCGCGTTCCCATTTTGCCAGGTGGTAGGCGATATCGGGCACAAAGTAGGTGTATCCGCCGTCGCTTTTGCGCATGACCCGGTCCTTGTCATCTCCGAAATCGGTGGTGCGCAGCCAGAGTGCGCCATCCTGTTCGAAGGTGTGGCCGTTATCCGTCAGGAGCTGCACCACGGCGTCGACGCGGCCGTCGTCATAGAGACTCGATTCAAGGGTAAAAACGTCGAAATGGACACCGAAAGCTTTCAGATCAAGGTCCTGTTCGCGCCTAAGGCTGGCAACTGCGAATTCCCGGATGGCGACCAGGTCATGGGGATCACCCAGGGCGGTGACATGCCGGTCGTCGGCATCCACCTTTTCCCGCGCCAGATAGCCACGGGCCACATCCTTGATGTACTCGCCCTGGTAACCGTCCGTAGGCCAGCGCGGATCGTCAACTTCGATACCCAGGCAGCGGGCCTGAACCGAAAGTGCCAGGTTGGAGATCTGCTGGCCGGCGTCATTGTAGTAGAACTCCCGGGTAACATCCCAGCCCGTTGCACTGAGAAGGCGGCAGAGCGTATCTCCGATGGCTGCTCCACGGCCATGGCCGATATGCAGCGGTCCGGTTGGGTTGGCACTGACGAATTCAACCTGGATTTTTTGGCCCGTTCCTGTGGTTGTGCGACCGTAGCTGTCTCCCTGTGATTCCATGTCCAGTAGGGTCTGTTGCCAGGCTGCCGGAGCAACAAAGAAGTTGATGAAGCCGGGGCCGGCGATCTCGGTTTTAGAAAGGAGGCCGTTTCCATTGCCGATGTGGCGGATGAGGGTTTCGGCAACCTGGCGGGGTGCTTTTCGCTCTCCTTTCGCCATCTGCATGGCGATGTTGCAGGAGTAATCACCGTGGTCAGGGTTGGCGGGTATGCCGATGGAGACACATGGTAGTGGGGATGAAACAAACTCGTGCGCCGTAGAGGCGTCTTGAAGGGCGGTTTCAACAAGTAAAGCTATCTGGTGACGCATCATTTTGTGTGTGATTCCTTCGTATGGGTTGCTTTTTCGGTCAGATCAATCATGTCCTTGATGCTGACATCACGGGAAAAGTCAAGGCAATGGGCACCGGCGTCATTGACAGAAAAGCGCTTGTTGCAGTGTTCGCGCCAGGCGCAGACGGCGCAGCTCTGTCGAGACATGGAGGACCTTTATGGCTTGTTTTCAGGTGGGAACTGATAGATGACTTCGTTGCTGCGAACCAACCCGAAGTCTTTTCGGGCAATACTTTCAATGTAGCGATGGTCGGTCTTGAGAGCCACGATCTCACGCTTCAATTTTTCGTTTTCATTCCGTGATTCGCCCAGGTGGGCTTCGATTTTTGCCTTGTCCTGCCGGAGCTCGAATATGCGCAACAGTCCCTTGTCGCCAAAAACGGTGAAGAAGAGGATAAACGCAATACATCCCAGCGGAATGAAGTACATCCTTTTCTGGAAGGGCCGTTTCATACTCTTATCCTTTGTGTTCCTGGTTTCCGATGTCGGTATTGTAACGTTTTTTTCTACAAATTCAAGGGTTGTGTTCTCTTCCCGCCCTTGCGGAGCGAAATGAATATAGTCTTCACCGCCCAAAAAAAGTGATCAACTACTTCGCTTCCCCGCAAATCCCGCTTCCGCAACGACCCAGAGGTATGTAACGAAAGCCCGCGTAAGCCATGCGGGTCGGTTTATAGAGATTGCGTCCGTCCACGATCAGGGGGGTTTTCAGGGCTGCCTTGATACGGTCAAAGTCGGGGTTTCGATACTCGTTCCAGTCGGTTATGATTGTCAGGGCATCGGCTCCGGACAGAATGTCATACTGATTGTGGGCATACTGGATGCGATCGCCGAAAACCTTTTTTGCTTCACTGATTGCTTCCGGGTCGTGGGCTCGTACAGTCGCCCCGGCAGTCAGCAGGTGCTCAATGATGGTTATGGCGGGTGCTTCGCGCATGTCGTCGGTGCGCGGCTTGAATGAGAGCCCCCAGCAGGCGATGGTTCGTCCGCTGAGTGGTTTCTCAGCATCCTGGTCGCCGAGCACCCTGATCAGTTTGTCGGCCAGGACCTCCTTCTGGCGTTCATTGACATCTTCCACCGCCTTGAGCAGCACGAAGTCATAGTCACATTCCTGCCCGGTTCGAATCAGAGCCTTGACATCCTTGGGGAAGCAGGAACCACCGTAACCCGGTCCGGGAAAGAGGAAGTCGTAGCCGATGCGCGAGTCGGAACCGATGCCTTCCCGCACCGCTGCCACGTCGGCTCCCATGCATTCGCACAGGCCGGCGATCTGGTTCATGAAGGAGATGCGGGTTGCCAGCATGGCGTTGGCAGCGTACTTTGTCATTTCTGCACTACGGATATCCATAACGATCATACGGTTGTTTTTACGCATGAACGGTTCATACAACTCTTTCATGAGTTCCGCAGTGCGAACGTTGTCGGTGCCGATTACCACCCGGTCCGGCTTCATAAAATCGTCGATGGCGGCGCCTTCCTTGAGAAACTCCGGGTTGGAGACCACATCGAACTCCAGTTCGAGGGTTCGGAGATCCAACTCTTCCTTGATGGCTGCGCGCACCTTGTCAGCGGTGCCGACCGGCACGGTCGACTTGTCTACAATGATCTTGTACCCGTTCATGGCGCGTCCGATTTCGCGGGCCACGCCCAACACGTATTTCAGGTCGGCTGAACCATCCTCGCCGGGCGGGGTGCCCACGGCAATGAAATTAACCAGGGAGGCCTGCACGGCTTCCGTGAAGTCGGTGGTAAAGGAGAGTCGCCCCTCATTCTGATTGCGGAGTACCATCTCCTTGAGGCCGGGTTCATAGATCGGTATGTTGCCCTGTCTGAGCTTTTCTATGCGTGTTTCGTCGATGTCTACTGCAATGACGGTGTTGCCGCTTTCGGCAAAACAGGCTGCGGCTACCAAGCCAACATAGCCTGCGCCAAAAATACAAATTTTCATTGATTCACTCCAAAGTTATGTTGAACGTTCTATACCACATTATCGGTCTGTAATTCCATTGCAATTACTGTGACTCGGAAGTGTTTTTTAGACGGAGCGCCTCGGTATATGCTTGATTTCGGGAAATACCGCTTATTTCAGCAGCTCGTCGCGCAGCATCCTTTACCGACAGTCCCTCTTCGTCAAGCAGCCTTAGCAGAATTCCGTCCAGTGGTTCGACTGTCTCAGCGGGAGTCACTTCGCCCGGCGCCACCAGGATGACCACCTCACCGCGGACCTTCCCCTTTGCCACCTGTGTCATGACCTGGGAGACGGTGCCGCGGATGAATTCTTCGTAAATCTTGGTTAGTTCTCGGGCAACAACGATTTGACGCTCTCCCAGCACATCAAGCATATCCCGCAGACACTCCTCAAGGCGGTGGGGCGCCTCGTAGAGCAGTATCGTGCCGGGCAGGCCGGCCAGGTTGAGCAGGAAGGTTCGCCGTTTCCCCTGGCGTGCCGGAGGAAAGCCGGCAAAAGTGAAGGTGTCGCTGGGCAGACCTGATGCAGACAGGGCGGCAATGGCGGCGCAGGAACCGGGAATGGGGATCACGGTGATCCCCTCTGCAACGGCGTCCCTCACCAGGTGATAACCCGGATCGGAAACGCAGGGGGTTCCGGCATCGGAGATCAGCGCCACCGACTTTCCCTGTCGCAGTGTGTTCAGGATCCGTTCGCCCTTGAACTGCTGATTGTGATCAAAGTAGGAGGTCAGCGGCTTGGATATGTTGAAATGATTGAGCAGTTTCAGCGAGTGGCGGGTATCCTCGGCCGCAATCAGATCAACCTCGCCCAGAATCCGCACGGCCCTATAGGTCATGTCTTCCAGGTTCCCAACGGGGGTGGCGACTATGTACAGGGTGGCACCGGAGGCCACGGTTCCGGCGTCCGTCACGGGCGGGCCTTTAAGCCCGCCTCTCGGGCCAGCTCGCGCCAGGCTGGCAGGCTCCGTTCGATTGCTTTTTGATCGATGCAGTAGGCGATCCTGAAGAAGCCGGGCGCGCCGAAGCCGGCGCCTGGCACCAGCAGGATATGGTGCTTCTGGGCCAGCTTGACAAAGGCCACATCGTCAGTCAACGGTGATTTGGGAAAGAGGTAGAATGCGCCATCCGGAACAACCATCTCGAAACCCATGGCGGTCAGCTCATTCACCAGCAGGTCGCGTTTGGCCTGATAGGCGGCGATGTCCACCGATTCGTTTTGCAGCTTGGTTACCAGTCGCTGCATCAGCGCCGGCGCGTTGACGAAGCCGAGCACACGGTTGCTGAAGACCGCTCCACCCATGAACTGCAAGACCGTATCCATGCGGGGGTTGGCGGCCAAATAGCCGATACGCTCCCCCGGTAGCGCCAAATCCTTGCTGTGGGAGGTGACGATGATCGAACTCTCGATCAGGGGAAAGATATTGGGAACCTGTTTGCCGTCATAGGCGATGCGGGCATAGGGCTCGTCCGAGATGACATAGACCAGGTGCCCATTGCGCTGGTGGACATTCTTGACGACCTCTCCCAGTTGCCGCAGGCTTTCGGCCGGATAGATCACGCCGGTGGGATTGTTGGGTGAGCAGATCAGGATGGCCCGTGTCTTTGGGGTAATGGCGTTTTCGATGGCCTCGATATCCAGCTGGAAGGTATTGTGATTTGTCCAGACTTCCACCGGAATGCCACCATGGTTGTCGATGTAAAACTTGTACTCAACAAAATAAGGGGCCAAAATGATGACTTCCTCCCCAGGGTTGAGGATGGTCTTGAGCACCACATTCAGAGCACCTCCGGCGCCGCAGGTCATAACGATGTGATCGGCGGTTACCATGACGCCCGAGTCCCGTGACAGTTTGGCGGCAACCGCGGCGCGGGTTTCGGTATAGCCGGCGTTATTCATGTAGCGGTGCATGCCGGGAAGCGGTTTTTTAGCCAGCGCAAGCAGTTCGTCATGGAAAGCCTTGGGGGGGTCAATGTCAGGGTTGCCCAGGGTGAAGTCGTGTACGTTTTCAGCGCCGAATTCCTGACGTAACCGTTCGCCCTCTTCGAACATCCTGCGGATCCAGGAAGATTTTGAGATGTGGGCGGCGATCTTGTTGGCAATTGCCATGGCGGTTCCCTCCGGGGCGTAAATTCTGATAAGGTGAATCCCGACAAATATACAATGAATCCCGGAGAACTCAATGGAAATTCCAGCCTATCCCCATTCACGGCCGCTTGATATCAGCGATAAACCGCTGCTGGATCGGATTTTTCAAGAACTTCAGCCACGCGTTTCGGAGCTTACCTTTGCCGGTCTGTATCTCTTTCGCAATGCCCATGGGTACAGCCTGACCATGCTGGATAATGCTCTGGTGGTGCTGGGCAGGGGCTATGATGGCTTGAGTTACTTTCTGCCGCCCCTGAACGCGGGGATTCCCCATGCCCTGGATGTGCTGTTTTCCCAGGGTATGGAACTGTATGCCGCCGATGAGCTGTTTGTATCCCGATATCTGGCGTGCAGGGAGCTGGAGGTTGTGGAGGACAGGAATTCATTTGATTATCTCTATCTTCGAGATGAGTTGGCAACTTTGCCGGGCAATCGTCTGCACAAGAAAAAAAACCGGGTCAACTATTTTGCAAAACGTCATGCGTATCGGGTGGAACTGTTTGCACGCTCGCACAGTGAAGGCTGTCGGGAGCTGCTGGAGGTGTGGCGCAGTATGGCGGAAACCGAACAAAACGCGTCGCTGGCATTGGAGGTGGCAGCTGCTGACGAGGCTCTTGAGCTGGCGGATGCCCTGGAGTTGATGGGGGTTGTGGTGATCGTGGAAGACAGGGTCAGGGCCTTCTCCCTCGGGGAACTTCTCAACCGGGAGACGGCGGTCTGTCATTTTGAAAAAGCTGATCCATTCATGGAAGGGCTTTCCCAGGTCGTCAATCAAGCGTTTGCGAGCCGTCTGTTTGGCGAGTGCCGTTTTGTCAACCGTGAACAGGATTTGGGAGAGCCGGGGCTGCGCAATGCCAAACTATCTTACCACCCGCTTGAGCTGGTAAAAAAGTATCGAGTGCGGCGGTACGCCCACTCATAAAAATCAAATATGACTTTTTTGGTCTTTTTTGTATAATAGAAAAAACAGCATGATGTGTGGAATGCATTGTTGATTGATGTAGTGCGGTAGGTGGAGGTCAGTCATGAAAATTCCGGTTATATATAAAGATGGAACATATGGAGTCGTTGACAGTAATGAACTGGAAGATTTGCTGCAACATGAGTGTTTGTTGTCATTTCAACGCAGCAGCGGCTGGGTAAAAGTCGGTGCCGATGAACTTCGCGACAGGTCTGGAATGCAAAGCTCCAGCTGGAAAGATAGAAAAGATTTTCTAAACAGACACAATCAATCACAGGCGGAAGGCTGAGCATGGCATCGGTTAGAGAATGGGAAAATAGGTCGTGCCGATGATTGGTGCTTTTTTTAAAAAAATTTTTGTCAAGCGTGTGGATTGTGCTGTCAGCCTTGTGCACCATCTTTCAAATTCAGAAAGAAAAGGAAGGATATTTGCGGTCGGAGATCTCCATGGTGAGTATGACGCGCTGATGCAGGCATTGCGCGCGCTTGCGTTTGATTTTGGAAAGGATCGCGTTCTTCTGGTGGGTGATATACATGACCGCGGCAGGAACTCGGAAAAATGCCTCGACCTGTTGCGTGAACCCTGGGCCGACTCCGTGTTGGGTAATCATGAATTGATGCTGCTGGAATCCATTGATGAAGACGGGGCTCTGATGGGAAGCGGTTGTAGTGCAGTTGAAATGTGGATGGCCAACGGAGGGGAGTGGGCGTTGGGAGCACCGCAACACAACCGTGCTGACTGGAGACGGCTTGTGCTCGACTCTGTTCCTCTCAATTGGGTGGTGGAGCGCAAGGATGGTCGGAAGGTAGTAGTGTGCCATGCCGAACCTGACCCTGATTGGCTTGCCGATGTTGTTGCACTCAAGAACAGGCCGATACCGGTCAGCCAATTGCGTGGCGCCATTACCGTGTGGGGAAGGCGTATCCTCCGCACTGCAGGTGATGATGAAATGCCGCGGCAACAAAAACAACATCTTCTGAGTCACGTTGAGGGAGTGCTGTTCTCTGTGCATGGCCATACCCAGATCAAAACCGCCGGCTGGGTCAATAACCTGCTCTTTGTCGATACCGGCGCCGTATTTGGCAACAGGTTGACGCTGGTTGACCTTGATCATGCCATCCCCGGCCGTTCCAACGGAATTTATGCCTGGGATATTGCGTCGGAAAGGCTGCTGGGTTATGCTGCAACCAGATTGTTTTCTGACCCGAAATCTGCTGGGCGCCCCTATGACGCGAAAAGTTCTGCGTAGGAAGATCTTTCTTACCCCAATTTGAACCCCATTCAAACAATCTGCTGATGAGTATTCATGGAGGTTTTTGATGCTGCTCTGGAAAATTTTTGTTCTGTACACGCGCGTAGCTCTGTTCTCCTGGGGTGGCGGGCCTGCTTCCCTGGCGCTTATGCAGCGAGAGACTACCTCTGCCATGTGGATACCGCCCGGTTCCATGGAAGCTGTGCCCTGGGCGACACCCCTTGAATTTTCCGATGCTGTGGCGCTGGGTAATGCCTTGCCGGGCCCGGTGGCTCCCCAGGTTTCAGCCTATGTGGGGTATAAACTGGCCGGTGTGCCGGGCGCCATCGCAGCGGCGGCCGGAACAGTTCTGCCCACGACAATCCTGATGCTCTTTCTGGTTGTTTATTTTTTCAAGATCAAGGACAGTCTTTTGATTCAATCCATGCTGCGCGCCGTCCGGCCGGTGGTGGTCGGCCTGTTGCTCTGGACCACGTACGACATGGCCTACACCGTATTTGGAGTAAAAAAATTCGGTCTGGGCGGGTCAATGACCCTTGGGTGGGATAAACTGCTCTTTGTGGCGGTTTCTTTTGGGTTGTTGACCATGACCAGGATCAATCCTGCATTTGTTATCTTCGGCGCAGCACTTCTGGGTGGTGTGGTATACCGGTAGTCGCTGGCGGCAAAGCTGTATCAGATGCGGATAATGACAACGAGGAAGGACGTTCCCATGATTGAAACAGCGGAAATAATCCTTGCGGACAAATACCAGCGATTGAGGGAAATTATTGGTGAGATGGACGGCTGCCTGATCGGGTTTTCAGGAGGTGTGGATTCCACGTTCCTGTTTAAGGTTGCGGTTGATGTTCTGGCCGGCCGTGTGTTGGCGGTTACCGCCACTTCGGCGACCTATCCCGAGCGGGAGCTGCGCGAGGCGCGTGAACTGGCTGCTCTGATCGGAGGGCGGCACCGGGTTATGGTGTCCGAGGAACTGGACATTCCCGAATTTCAGGACAATCCCCGTGATCGCTGCTATTACTGCAAAAAGGAGTTGTTCGGCAAGATGCGGGACATTGCCGACCGGGAGGGATTGCCCTGCCTGCTGGATGGCACCAACCTAGATGACCTGGGCGATCACCGTCCTGGCCGGCGGGCTGCGGCCGAGCTGGGCGTTCGCAGTCCCTTGGAGGAAGCGGGTCTTTCCAAGGGTGATATCAGGACGCTCTCCAAGGCCTTGAAACTGCCGACCTGGAATAAACCGGCCTTTGCCTGCCTCTCCAGTCGTTTTCCCTATGGCACCGCCATTACCGCCGAACGGGTCCGCCAGGTGGGCAGGGCCGAGGATGGACTGTACGCGCTTGGCTTCCGTACGCTACGCGTCCGCTTTCATGGCGATGTGGCCCGCCTGGAGCTGGGTGAGGATGAATATGCCGCCGCCACGGGACCCCTGCGGGATAAGGTGATTCTGTGCGTCAAGGAGGCTGGTTTTGCCTATGTGGCGGTGGACCTGCAGGGCTACCGCACCGGCTCGATGAATGAAACAGCGCCATGAAAATGCTCGCATACGGGGGAAGCCCATGAATAGAAAGGTACTCATACTGCCTGGTATCGGTAGTTCGGGACCCGGACACTGGCAGACCCTGTGGGAGCGCTCAAATCCATTGTTCACGCGTGTTGAACAGCGGGACTGGGAAGCGCCCCTCTGCTCCGAATGGGTCGATACCCTTGAACAGTCAGTTGCCCGCTCCGGTCCGGATACGGTGCTGGTGGCCCACAGCTTGGCCTGTCTTCTGGTCGCACACTGGGCGGCAGGTTCAACACTCCCCATCCGCGGTGCGCTGCTGGTTGCAGTCCCCGATCCCGCAGGTTCCTGTTTTCCTGGTGGAACGCTGGGGTTTGCGCCGCTTCCCCGCATGCGGTTTCCGTTTCCGAACATAGTCGTTGCCAGCAGCAACGACCCCTACGCTAGCCTCGCATTCAGCAGGGAATTCGCCGGGCTGTGGGGCGGCCGTTTGATAATCATCGGTGATGCCGGGCATATCAATGCCGATAGCGGTTTTGGAGAATGGCCCGAGGGGTTCGACATCTTGAAGTCGATGCTTGCATAGCATGGCCATGCGCGATCGGCAGCGTTGGCTTATCTTCGGCGTTCTGGCGCTGATGTATATTCTGGTCTACTTCTACCGCATCTCGCTGGCGGTGGTGGCAGGCGACCTGTCCCGGGATTTGCAGCTCAGCCCTCAACAGCTTGGCACACTCTCCAGTGTGCTCTTCTACGTCTATGCAGTGGCCCAGCTGCCCCTGGGGCCAATGATCGACCGCATCGGCGGCCGGCTGGTGATCAGCGCCTTCGGGGTGTTGACCTCCATCGGCGGCATCCTCTTCTCCCAAGCCGACAGTCTGGCCGTTGCAATGGCTGCGCGGGTACTGATCGGTATCGGCACCGCTTCGGTGCTGATGGCTACGCTTACCATCTTCAGTCACTGGTTTTCAAAGCAGCATTTCGGGAAAGTCTCCAGCTACATGGTTGCAGTCGGCAACCTGGGCAATCTCTGCGCCACCGCCCCCCTTGCGCTGGCAGTGGCAGCCATTGGCTGGCGAGCCTCGTTCCTGGTGATCGGCGTGATCCAGGTTCTGGTAACGATATTGGTCTTCGTTTCGGTACGGGATCGGCCGACCGGTATCCCGTCCGGCTCGGAAGAGGGGCAAAAGAAACTGGTCGAACCTGTCGGCATGCTGGCGGCCTGGAAGGAGATTTTCGGCAACCGCGACTTTCGTCTGCTGGGAGTGATTTCCTTTGCCTGGTATGGCAATTACCTTGCCCTGCAGGGGTTGTGGGGCGGCCCCTACCTGATGCAGGTGCTGCATCTCACGCGTCAGGCCACCGGTCGGATGCTGATGTTCACCTCGCTCGGCTTCATCGCCGGCAGTCTGGTGAATGACAGCATTGCCCGGCGTTTCTTCAGATCCTACAAAAAGACACTCCTGGCAGGACAGATCCTGCTGCTGACCCTCATGACTATTTTTCTGCTGCTGGCCCAGGTGATTTCCCACTCGCTCCTGGCGCTGCTCTTTTTCGCCATCGGTCTGGCGGTCTCCAGTGGTGTGATGATCTATCCGATTATCCGCTCCATGTTCCCCCTGAGGATCGTGGGCACCGCCTTGACGTCGCTCAACTACTGCGTGCTGTTGGGTGCGGCCGTGACCCAGCAAGTCATGGGCCTCATTGTCGGTTCCTTCACTCCCCTGGCAATGGGGGCTCCCCCCCAGGCCTTCCGGGCCGCCTTCTGCTTTCCGGTCATCGGTCTGGCCATGGCCATCGTGATGTTTCTGTTTGCGCGGGATTATTCTGATATGGGGAGGGAGTAAGGCCGGTGAGCTGAAGAATCCAGATCGCAATCAAGCTGACATTTTTCAGTCTATGATGCTTCCTCCCGCAGTTGGTGTGCGTCAGTGAAATAGTGGCGGTAGCCCTGCAGCAGGATCAGGTACGAGGTGATGCCGACGGCGCCGGTTATGGCGCACATGATGGCGATCTGGTAGCGCACGGCGATGATCGGCTCGGTTCCGGACAGGATCTGGCCGGTCATCATGCCGGGCAGCGAGACGATCCCCATGGCTGCCATGGTGTTGATGGTCGGCATCAGCGCTGCCTGGAAGGCCTGGCGCACGACCGGCTCCGAGGCTTGCCGGGCTGTTGCGCCGAGACAGACGGCGGTTTCGATTTCCTCGCGCCGTTCGCGGATTCCGGCCGCCAGGCGTTCCGCTGCCAGGCTGGCCCCGTTCATGGAATTGCCGATGATCATGCCGGCCAGCGGTATCAGGTAGCGGGGATCGTACCAGGGGGAGTAGTTGATCACCAGACCGCACAGTACAAAGGTGGCGCCCCCGCAACCGGCCAGCAGGGAAACGCCCATTACCCGGTAAAAATGGGGCATCTTGTGTTTGATGCGACCACCCACGACCTGCAGGGTGCAGAGCCCCATCACCAGCAGGATGGTCATCACCGCCAGGGGGCTTTTGAACGCAAACACCAGGTGCAGCAGGGAACCGACCGCAAAGAGCTGGATCACCATCCTGACCGAAGCCCAGACCATCTGCCACTCCTGGCCGATGTTACGCAACCGCGCCAGGGCGATGGCCACCAGCACCAGCCCGTAGGTCATCGTCAGGTCAAGAAGATTCAGGGTGACTATTTTCGAGCCTTCCATATCAGCTGTTCTCCCCGGTTCCCGGCTCTCCCAGGAAATGCCGCAACGCTTCAGATTGGGGGCTGGAAAGAATCGAAGCAGTTATTCCCTCCTCCCTGATCCGCCCTCCCTCAAGATAATACAGATAATCAGAGATCTTTTCAGCCAGGCGCAGGTCGTGGGTCACCAGTATGACGGTCAGCTGTCGGGCTTGGCAGATGTCCCGAAATGTCGCGGCCAGATGATCGGCGGTTGGTCGGTCAAGGGCGCTGGTCGGCTCGTCCAGCAACAATACTCCTGGGGTTGTGATCAGGGCGCGGGCCAGGCTGACCCGCTGCTGCTCTCCCAGCGAAAGAGTGCGCGCATCGCGTTCAAGCAGGGTGGGGGAGAGGCGGGCAAGCTCCAGCGACCGGAGCAGGTCAGTGCTGTCCGGTCCCGGGAGCGCTGTGCTGCGGTAGAGAAACGAGCGCTGTAGATTGGTTAGCACCGTTCCCTCGAACAGGAACGGTTTCTGAAGCACCATGGCAACCTGGCTGCGCAGCTCCAGAGGGTCCAGAGCGGCTATATCCCTGTCGTCCAGGTAAACCGTCCCGGCGGTTGGGTCGCTCAGCCGGTTGATCAGGCGGATTAGAGTGCTCTTGCCCCCTCCGGAAGGCCCCACAATGGTGGTGATCCCGCCACTTCGGGCAGAGCAGGATAGGTTATGGAGTATGCGGTGCTCCACCCCGTCCCGCCCGCGCCGCACAACGCTGATATGTTCCAGGCGCACCATCGCATTCATTGCCCTGTCAGTCTGCATCATTCGGAATAAACCTCAGGTCTGTTGCAGCAGCACATCAAGTTCTTTCGGCAGTTGCGGCCGCCCCTTGGCGTTCAGCACCGTGCCGGTTACCAGAGCCCGGATGGCTGTTTTGCGGTCCGGCAGGCGGCAGATCTGCTGTCGGAAGCCGATGCGCAGCGGCGAAACCCGTTCCGGCACAAGTTCGACCACGAAACGGTCTCCGCTGATGAGTGACAGTTTGTAGTCAATCTCCACTCTCGTCACAAACATGTTGATTCCTTGCGCCGTAAGAGCAGCATAATCGATTCCGATGCTCTTCAAATACTCATGCCGGGCATGCTCCAGGTAGTGCTGGTACACGGCATTGTTCACCACCCCCTGCATGTCGCATTCGTAATCCCGTACCGCCATTTCGATTGAAAAACAGCTCTGATCCATTTGTTGCGTTCTCCCGAGTGGTATGGATGTGAGGGGAGGCCAGCTCCCTTCGAAGATCATTCGCCAGATGATAATGTTGGGGGGAAACCCGCCCCTACTCCTTTGAAGAGCCAGATGGTAGCACGTATTCCCTGCCATTCCCAAAACTTTACAGGGATCGTTGTGTGATGTTTCAAAAAAACAAAGACCTCCGACAGTGAAATACTGCGGAGGCCTTTGTGCTTGTTTTTGAATTGAAGGGTTATTTCACAATTAACCTGTCAATGGTTGAACTACCGGAACTGATGGTTAACCCGGGGAGTGTTGAGAAACCGTTTTGCATGGTAAAGCCTGCATCAAATCCACCCAGGATGCTGACCGGGAATGGCAGGTTAAACAGCAGGCTTGATTCGAAGAGCGCCTCCTGCAGCTGGATTATGGAATTTTCCCGTGCAGTGTTGAAGGCATCCGGGAACGTGGTGTGGTATGTTGGCTGATAACCTGTGCTGACGACCTTTATCGGCGGCATTTTTGTAAAGGTACCGGTAATGGCGGCATCCAGGCTCACGGTAATCATGCAGGGACCGGTTCCTGGACATGAGCCGAGCGACCAGCCCGTAAAGAGCGAGGTTGCGTCAGGTGATGCGATTAACTTCACATCTCGCTCCGAAGAGATTGTGGTTGCACAAATGTCGTTAGGCTGTTGGGGATTGGAACAGGTGATCAGTCCGCTGGCAGGGTAGATACTGTTGATTGTTCCGCCGCCGTTCCCCGTTGTGGAGACGGTCAGTGTCGGATTCAACTTCCAGCCGGTGTAGGTCTCGGTTTTAACCGTCGCTACTGTGCCAAAG